>NZ_KI535303.1:489121-609870 GCF_000482345.1 Bacillus sp. UNC437CL72CviS29
TGCCTCACTAACTTGTACTGGTTGTATTAAATTATTCATGTTGTTTAAAGTGTGATCATTGTCGCTGTCCTTTTTTCCTAACTTAACGAAAGTAGCTTCCTTGTGTACTTCAGTAGAAAAAATTTTTTCACTTGAATCTCTATAATTCTTATTTTGAGGTAAATCACTAGCATGATCTATCTCAATTGATTGTTTCGAAATATTACCTTCATCTTCTGAATTCGAGAGCTTCTCTTTTAGTGATTGATCAGAAACATTATTTGTAACTTTTACGTTGGAAAAATCGCTCTTACTGGATTTTTCAGAATTTTTATCCTCACGTACATCCGCTACATGATTATTAGACTTATTCGAATTTGTTTTCTTGTTTTGAAAACTAACGCATATGAATACTGCAACCAGCACAACAGTTAGCAAGAATATTAAGCGTTTTTGTTGTTTATTTTCTGTCATAAACTACTCCCAACGCTCAAATTTGAGCTTTCCTTTTTGTGCACAATATTTACCTTAATAAAATCGTCAAAAAAAGTCTAGCATTTTCAAAAAGAAAGGAAACATACGTGATTCCACTAAAAATAAAGTGAAACTTTAATCAGTCGAGGTTTTACTGTCCGCGAATAGCGAGATAAATATGTATATAAATGTGATTTCAGTTCTTTTCAAAAAAGAAAGTTTTCCACCAAGGTTTCTTTTTTGATTTTGCTATTTCTCTTTTTACATTTTGCATCTCTCTAAGTAACTGTGTTAATGTACGATCTCTTTCTTCTATTGCGATACGCTCTTTTTGTTCTAAATGCTCATTTAATTTTTGATGTAGTTTACTTATCTCTTTACTTTGCTCCCGAATCATTTTCATAAGATTTTGATGAACATTATTTTCTTTTTCTAAATGTTTATGTATTCCTAATAATACAGGGTCCTCATTACATGTACTCTCTTTGACTATCATCGCCGTGGAATTGCTACAAACTTTGTTCAAAATCCCTTTAATTTCTTCTTTATTCTTTCCTTGTTTATAGCATTGTCTAACCTCTTGTAGTGTAGAAATACATGTTTCATGAAATATATAAACGCCTTCTTCGTTACGCATATTTAAATATGACTGATAATCTTCTACATAGCGCTTTACCGTTTGAATAGGTATAGATGTATTTCGAGAAATTTCTCGAAGTGTAAACCATTTCCCCATGCCTTCTCACCTTTTCAATTAATTTATTACACTAAGATAAAAATAGATTATATCATTTATTCATAATGTTAGTAATAAACTAATGAAGGTGTTGTAAAACTATATATACAAGTAAAAAAACGCAAACGTCAAGTAACTCCAAAATATACAATAAAGGTTGATTTTAGAGTTACTTGACGCTTACTTCACTTTATACGATCTTATTCTCAATTTCTTCTGACTTTACATACCACTCACAAAAGTTCATTCACCCATTAACTCAACTGTTTCCGTAATTTTTATACTATCCTTCACAGATTGAGCAATCGTACAATTCTTCACCGCAAGCTCTAACGCTTTCTCTAACTGTATCTGTGTAATCCCTTCTGCTTTTACTTTATAGTACAAATGAACACTTTCTACCGGTCTTGATAAAACTTCACTTCTTCCAATTTCAGTTTCAATTGTAAACGTATCATATGTAATACGCTTCTTTTCTAGAATTGTCCGAAATACAATTGCACTGCATCCTGCAATAGAAGAAACTAGTAATTCTAACGGTGTATATCCACTTTCTTTTCCAATAGACAATTGACCATGTGAAAGTTCTGCCTCAATATCATCATGCTTGATTGTTAGTTTCATACGTTGTGCCCATCTCCACTTTCGTAATTTGCTGTCGCTTCTTACTCATATAATAATACACGTAGCAGAAAATGATAAATGGAATACCACAATATAATGCCATGCGCTGTTCTGGAATAAACGCTAAACTAATCACAACGATACTATTTGTAATTAACGCTAAAATTGGGACAATTGGATATAGCGGTGTTCTATATTTTAAGTCCTCTAATTTCCCGCCACCCTTTACGTACTGGCTTCTAAAGCGAAGTTGTGACAATGCAATGATAATCCAACTTGCAACTGCAGATAAACCAGCAACAGATAATAAGTACATATATACTGTATCCTCTGCCAAAAAGCTCGTTAGTAAAGATAGTGCCGCTACCGCAATTGTAACTACTAATGCCATAATCGGAATACCGCGTTTATTTACCTTTTTGAAGGAAGTTGGTGCCATTCCCTCATTTGCAAGTGACCATAGTATACGCGTTGCTGCATATAATCCTGAATTTGCTACAGACAATAAAGCAGTGATAATAACAAAGTTCATAATATCTGCTGCATATGGAATGCCGATCTTATCAAATACAACAACGAACGGGCTTTCAATAACCCCTGCATCTTTCCATGAAATTAAACCTACTAAAATCGTCATCGTTAAAATAAAGAACAACATAATACGCCATACTGTATTACGAATAGCACGTGGAATTGTTTTTTCTGGTTCTTGACTCTCCCCTGCTGCAATCCCAATTAACTCTGTACCTTGGAACGAGAAGTTAACTGTAATCATAGTAAGAAGTACCGCTGTAAGTCCATTTGGGAACAATCCGCCATCACTCACAAAGTTAGAAAAAAGAGGTGCTGCTTCTTTTCCGTCATATGGCAAGAAACCAAATAACGCACTACCACCAAGAACAATAAATGCAATAATTGTAATAACTTTAATACTTGAGAACCAAAATTCTAATTCCGCATAACTCTTTGCTGAAATAGCATTGGCCATATATAAAATAACTCCAAATACAAGACACCATACCCAAACATCTACATTTGGAAACCATCTTTTCATCATTAAACCGATCGATGTCAGCTCTAAGCCAACTGTAACTGCCCATCCAAGCCAGTAAAGCCATCCAATCATAAATCCTGTCCCCGGGCCGATAAACTTCGTCGCATATTTCTGAAAAGAACCAGAAACTGGCATCGCTACTGTTAGCTCACCGAGGCAAAGCATTGTTAAATACATAATAAATCCACCGACTAAATAAGAAAGAATTGCTCCTCCTGGTCCTGCTTGGTTAATAGTATAGCCTGATCCAAGAAAAAAACCTGTTCCGATTACCCCTCCAAGTGCAATCATAAATAAATGTCTACTCTTCATCGTGCGATGTAATTTCTCGTTCGTTGTTTGCTGCATCGTAATCCTCCCCTATAACTACCCTCTATCTCTTTTTAAAATTTTCTGATAACAAAAATATACACGAAAGCGGTTACAATTTCTATATAAAATTAAAACTTTTCTGATAAAATATATATTTTTTTATCTAAATTATAATTACACCCATAAAAAAAACAAATATCTTCCAAATCATAGCTCCTATACTATGTAAAAAATAAAAAACTCTTACATCTCATTTCATGTAAGAGTTAACGACTTTCCAATTTTCTAGATACAATTGATAAACTGTAATTGACAACAAAATACATAAACGCAACAAGTATTAATGTAGGAATCATATAATTTACGTTCTGTCCATTTATAATTTGGGCGTTATGCATAAGTTCTGGTAATGAGATCACAACCGCTAGTGATGTATCTTTTAATAAAGAGATAAATTGACTAACGAGCGGTGGTACCATACGTCGCAAAGCTTGTGGCAAAATAATATGCCAAAGTGTTTGTACGTATGATAATCCAGAGGCACGTGCTGCTTCAATTTGTCCTTTTTCAATCGATAATAAACCGCTTCGTACAATTTCTGATATCATCGCTGCTTCAAATATTGTTAAAGCAACAATGGCTGCCGTTTTAATCTCTAATTTCAGTCCAGCTTCTGGAAGCGCAAAATACGTAAAGAAGATGATTAAAAGTAATGGTAAATTACGAATGATTTCAACGATAAATCCTAATAAATGTGATACGACTGGGATTCTTGTATATCGCAGCGTCCCTACTACACTACCAATAATAAAACTAAGCAAAATTGCTACAACAGCTATTTCTAACGTAACAAGTAGTCCTTTTAATAAAAATAAGACATGATCGCCTGTATAAGCACCTCGAAAATCCATTTACACCGCTCCTTTCGCTAAGCGTTTCTCAAAGTAACGCACAAGCATACTAAGCGGTACAGTCAATAGTAAATAAAACATACCAACAAATATATATACATCGAATGTAACAAATGTTCTTGTTGAAATTAAATCCCCTTGATACATCAAATCTGCTCCGGCAATAATGCCAAGGATAGATGAGTTCTTTACTAAATTGAGAAACTGATTACCTAATGGTGGAATTACTATTTTAATAGCTTGTGGTAAAACGACATAATACATCGCTTGCACGTACGTTAGGCCCGAAGAACGCGCTGCTTCCATCTGTCCTTTGGGAACTGACAAGATTCCAGCTCGAATTGCTTCTGCAATAAACGCTGCTGTATAGATTGTAAGTGCGGCCGTCCCAGCAATAAACCCATTTAATGTAACACCCATTACTGGAAAAGCAAAATAAAATACAAATGCAATTAAAACAAGTGGAATATTCCGAATGAATTCTACATAAGCTGCGCCAAACCAATTCAAAACTCGAATGGGTGCAATTCGCATCACTGCCATAATCGTACCGAGAATAAAACTCCCAATCAGTGCAACAATGCTAGACATCACTGTATATTTAAATCCTTCTAAATACAAATCAAGATTGTTTGTAAGAATAGAAAAATCAGGCAAATGCTCCCCCCTCTTTCTTTACAAGAAGAGGATGAGTACCTCTCATCCTCTTACTCTTTCTATACTTTACTTCTCTGGTTTTTCACCAATCCATTTTTCATATAATTTATCGTATTCACCGTTCGCTTTCATCTCTTTTAACAAATCATTAATTACCTTTGTTAAATCAGTTGCTCCTTTTTGAACAGCAATTCCATACGGTTCATCCGTGAAAATCTTTCCAACAACTTGATAATTTGCATCTTGTTTTGCCATGCCGTATAAAATAGCGTTATCCGTTGTAAGGACATCCCCTTTTCCTGCTTTTAATGCTGTAAATGCCTCACTATAATTTTCAAATTCTAGTACTTTTGCCTCTGGGGACTTTTTACGAATATTTTGCGTAGAAGTTGATCCTTTTACCGCCAATACTGTCACACCACTTTTCACATCATCAATACTCTTAATCTTGCTTCCTTTTTTTACAAGTAATGACTGCCCTGCTTTAAAATATACATCTGAAAAATCAACTTCTTTTTTACGCTCTTCTGTAATTGTCATCGTTGCGATAATCGCATCAATATCACCGTTTTTCAACATTGGAATACGCGTTTTAGAAGTTACCTCTTTTAATTCTAATTTACTCTCGTCTCCGAGAATTTTTTTCGCAAGCGCTTTTGCTACATCAACATCAAATCCTTCTACCTTCCCTGTTGCAGGATCTTTTAATCCAAATAAGTTTGTATCATTCTTAACCCCAACTACTAATTTCCCACGCTTTTTAATTTGATCTACCACTTTTCCGCCTGAAGTTTCTTTAGAAACTTCTTTGGACGTTTCCTTCTTACTCCCGCAACCTGCTATGATAAGAGCAAATAAGCATGAAAATACAATTAAAACGAACAGTTTCTTCATTTTAAACATAAAACCCCTCCTCTAATGATTTAACACTCGGCTTAAAAACAATCGTGCTCTTTCTTGCTTTGGATTTGCAAAGAAATCTACTGGCTTTGTATCTTCAATGATTTGCCCTTCATCCATGAATATAATGCGGTCTGCTACTTCACGTGCAAATCCCATTTCATGAGTGACGACAACCATCGTCATCCCTTCCTTTGCTAGGGTTTTCATTACATCAAGCACTTCTCCAATCATTTCTGGATCAAGTGCAGAAGTTGGCTCATCGAATAACATGATTTCTGGTTTCATCGCTAATCCCCTTGCAATCGCTACCCGTTGCTGTTGTCCACCAGATAATTGCTGCGGATACACATTCGCTTTCTCTGGAATTCCCACTTTTTCTAAATAATACATTGCTGTTTTTTCCGCTTCTTCTTTTGAAGTCTTATTCACTTTTATTGGTGCAAGTGTAATATTTTGGAGCACTGTTTTGTGTGGATATAAATAAAAATGTTGAAACACCATTCCAATATTCCGGCGTAACTCATTCATATCTGTTTTCGGATTATGTACTTCAACATCTTGTACTACTAAGTCTCCTTCTGTGATTGTTTCCAATTGGTTAATGCAGCGAAGTAATGTACTTTTTCCAGATCCCGATGGTCCTACGATTACAACTACTTCTCCTTTTTGGACTTGTAAATTAATATTTTTCAAAACTTGAAAGTTACCATAAAACTTGTTTACATTACGAAAAGCAATCAATCTTTTTCCCCCTTTCTGACCCAATTATTAATAAAGTGAAGCTTACCTGATTCAAATTTTATTCGGCCATGCAAATAGAAATTCCCATTATTTGAACAATAACGGACAGATACACTCCACTTTATTGTTTTGCAAATACTCTATTATGACACTTCTTCTTTCTTATCTTTTCCGTATTCGTGTTCCCAGAAATCAGCATTTTTGATTCCTAGCTCCTTTGGGTCAAA
Organism: Bacillus sp. UNC437CL72CviS29; assembly: GCF_000482345.1. Lineage (NCBI taxonomy): Bacteria > Bacillati > Bacillota > Bacilli > Caryophanales > Bacillaceae > Bacillus > Bacillus sp. UNC437CL72CviS29. Next base: position 495,740 of record NZ_KI535303.1, read on the forward strand.
TACAGGATCTTTTCCTTCTTTTTTCTGTTTTTCATAGTCTTTCAGTGCTAGCAGTGCCGGTTTTTGTAAAAGTATGATTGCAATGATATTGACCCATGCCATAATCCCTACACCGATATCTCCAAGCGCCCAAGCTGTTGCTGCTGTTTTGACACAGCCGTAGAATACAACACCTAAGAAAACAATTTTTAAAACAAGTGACATCCATGGACGATCCTTATCACGATTTAAATAGGCAATATTTGTTTCTGCAATGTAGTAATACGCCATAATCGTTGTAAAAGCAAAGAATAATAGAGAAATTGCAACAAAACCATTTCCAAATCCAGGAAACACAGATTCTACTGCAGCTTGTGTATATCCAGGACCTGGTTCTACACCATTCAGTTTATTCACAATGAAATTTTTTCCGCTTGCATCAAATACGTTATACATGCCTGTAATAATCATCATAAATGCTGTTGCTGAACAAACGAATAATGTATCAATGTAAACGGAAAAAGCTTGCACAAGGCCTTGCTTTGCTGGATGAGATACTTCAGCAGCTGCAGCCGCATGTGCCCCAGTTCCTTGACCAGCTTCATTCGAATAAATACCACGTTTTACTCCCCAAGAAATCGCTAAACCAATAATTCCTCCAAACGCAGCATCTAAGGCAAATGCACTTTTTAAAATCAACATGAATGCTTCTGGCAACTTTTCGATATTCATAGCTACAATTACACAAGCAACAAGAATATATCCAGCTGCCATAAACGGTACAACAACTTGAGCTACATTAACAATTCGCTTAACTCCACCAAAAATAATAAGTGCTAATACAACAACTAATACTGCTCCTGAAACAGATGTATTAATACCAAAAGCTGTTTCTAAACTCAAAGCAATACTATTTGCTTGAACACCTGGAAGTAGCATCCCTGTTGCAAGAATTGTAGCAGCGACAAACACAAGTGCATACCACTTAACCCCTAAGCCTTTTTCAATGTAATAAGCTGGACCACCACGAAATTGCCCTTGATGCTTCGTTTTATATATTTGAGCAAGTGTTGATTCCACATAAGCAGAGCCTGCCCCTAAAAACGCCACAGCCCACATCCAAAAGACAGCCCCTGGACCACCAAAAGCAATCGCTGTTGCTACACCAGCAATATTCCCCGTTCCAACGCGCCCTGATAGAGAAAGTGCTAACGCTTGGAAAGAAGAGACACCCGCTTCCGATTTTTCCCCTTGAAATGTCAGTCTTACCATTTCACCTGCATGCCTAACTTGTAAAAATCTCGTTCGTATTGAAAAATATAAACCTACTCCTAAACATAAATAAACAAGTGCGGGACTCCATACAATATTATTTAGCCAAGTAACAAAGGACTCCAATCCATTCCCCCTCCTTTTCCTTATAAAGAATATTCAGAATATATAAAAATTATAAATGTATCTATAGTCTATGACAATATTATTTTGATAAAACAAACATATTTTTGTATAAAAAAACAAAGTATATATTCGATATATATACTTTGTTACGTTACATGTGTATTATATATTCACAATGGCTTCCTGCTTTATAATCCTTACATAAAGCGCTTCTGCTAGTTCTTGGAAATATACTGGCATTTCTTTTCCTTTGAATTTTTTCTGAATCGTACCATATAAACCGATATCACGAAGACGTAAAAATAGTGGTAGTGATTCATACCACCTTTCTTCTAATTGATGTTCCAATTCATATCCTTTTCTTAATACTTGTAATTGTTTACGTACAAACAATGTTTTCTCTTGTTCAGTCCATGCATTTGAAAGAACAGAATAATAAATAACCATCGCTAAATCATGAATAAAATAATTATACGTTGCATCATCAAAATCAAAAATTGTCAATTCTTTCCCATCATAATGGAAATTCCCTTGATGAATATCACCGTGCATAAGTCCAAAAGTTCCCTTTTCTATCGGAAGCATCTTTATTTTATCAATTAATGCATATGCAATCTTTTTTACTTGTCTATCTTCTAGCTCATTAATAATCGCTTTCTCCTCTACTTCCCAGGTATCACGATATTCCGTTTTTGGATAATCAATTGTAAGACGATGCAGTTGACCAATCGCTTTTCCCCATGCTTCAAAAAAATCATCGCCCCAATACACTGATGTTTCTCCTTTTACTCTCTCTCCTTTGGCATATGTAAAAAGAGAAGTATAAAAGATAGTTCCATCTGCTGCTTGTATCCCTTCTACAAGTTTTTTAGATATTGAACAATGTGGCGCAGCAACCTTAGCTCCGTTCTCTGCAAGATACCGTAAAAAGTCTAACTCTGCTTCCACCTGTTTTTTAAATCGATGAGAAGAGTGCGTTAATCTTAATACGTAAGATTCCCCGCTTTCATGCTTTGCATGAAAAATATAGTTTTCAAAATCACCAAGTGGTGTTTCTTCCACTGTAACGTTAAATCGTCTTGCAGCTTCCTCCAAAATTTCAGTTGTAAAAACTCTCTCTACAGCTATTTCCATATGTATTCCCCCTTTATGTATCCTTATATTTAATTCGATAGGAATATGAAAAAATACTGCTATGATGATTAAAAAACTCAAACTCTATCTGACAACAAAAAACAGATTGATTTATCAAATCAATCTGTACAATATTTGAAAGAAATTATCCAAAAAATGTTTAAATTATAGCTAAAGATATAACGCTATCATCTTATCCTTGTATAAGTACGAGAATCTTTATATTTACTTATCCTCACCTTCTGTCTGCATTGAGTTGAATGGCCAGTTCAATTTCAATGCATCTCCTTGGAACATATTTTGATCTTCACCGTTATCTACAAATGTGAACATGACATAGAATGTGTCATCATCACCAGGAGCAAGTCCATCTCCTTCTCGATCTACAACACCTTTTTGCACAAGGTCAAGTACATTTCCATTTTGCGTAGCTTTCTTCAACTCAGACAATGTAGTAGACCATACAGGCACTGTATTTTTGTCCAAGTTCCATAAGAAATCGACGCGGATGTGATCACCAAAATGACCCTTTCTTTAGAAAAACTGAGTGTGCGAGAATGTCCTCTTTCATGGTATCTAATGTCTAGTTCATATTCTTGTTTTACAGATTTTATTTTACTTGCTATTGCTTGCTTGAGCCCTAATTGTTGTGTTGGATATGGCTTTAAAGCATAAATAGAATAGCGAACTTCGCTTAAACTCTCTCTTAATTTTCTTATACTTTTCTCCACTACTTGCTGCATATCAGTTGGTTTATCACGGTATTTTTTCTGAGCTGATTCTAGTTGAAATATCACCCCGGCCAATGCTTGTGCTATACCATCATGAATTTCGCGTGCAATTCGATTTCTTTCTTCTAAAATCATCCTTTTTTCTTGTTCGGAAATAAGTATTCTCGTTTTAACTATGTTAGCTAATTGATTAGAAAAAGTTTCTAATAGCTGCACGTCTTCTAGAAAAAAGCCAGAACTTCTACTTTTTCCTGTAACAAACATTCCGATTAACTCATCATTTACAATAAGAGGAAAATAAACAAGAGAGCGTATAACGTCCTCAAACACTCTATCTCCCGGTGCTGTACCAATTTTCCAATTATTAAAAACGATATTTTTAGTTATCCCCTCAAACTTTTCTGCATCATTAGAATAATCAGTTATTTTTTCCTTCAACTTGCCATCTTTCAACTGAATACTCCATCCATCTTCGCCTTTTGTCCATAATACATATGCTTGTATCCCTAGAAATCCTTTAAGTGATTTTTTTATATGTTGCAGATTTCCATCAGATAATCCACGGCTTATTTCGGTCGTAATAAGAAAGAATTCATACAATCTTTCTTTTTCCATCCGTACTCGTGCAGAAAATGAATTAATAATAGAAATTGCCACAAGCGGAAAGAAGAAGAAAAAAAATACAATTTCATTCATTTCTAAACGATATTGCGTACCTAATATATGCATAAGAGCAGCATAGAATAAACAAAAACTTTCACAAAGAAATACTGATATGTTTTTTTGATTCCATCGACGCAACGAATATGTCTGAGGAAGGAGTACTATTAATAAATCATAAAAAAGGTTGTTGAAAAAACAAAAGAATATGCTAAACAACAGTAAAAGTATTAATTTTTCATATAAAACTGCCATATTCATCCCACTCGTCAACAAAAGCATACATTTGCTAGAAAACCATTCTGCTAGTATAAGGCTAAGAGCATGCTGAGTACTATTAAAAAAGTATCCTTTCTACCGGCGAACGGCGGAGTAAGTGGATAATTAATGTAACAAACACAAGAGAGAGCACAGTTATATGTGTGCCAAACAACAAAAGCATAGAATAAATGATTGGAAAGCTAAGTGAGCTTACTCCCCTCCAGAATCGTACAGGAAAATACTCAGTAATCCCCATAAATAGTATTAACAATACTATTATCGTTGGATGAGAAGGGATTTTAATTTCAAGTAAAGATATAGTTATAGTAATCAAACCAAGAAAAGAAATAAAATAAAGATAAAAACTAGCAACTTTTTCTCTCATAGAAATAGAATCTACATCTTTCAAAACAGTCCCTTCTTTCTTTGTAAAAATATATTTTCTCTATTATCCAACAAAAAACCGGCACGGGCAAAATGGAAAAACCTCCACTAGCCAATCACCGGCTGTGTACGAAACCTAAAAAGGCAAGACACAATACTAGTATAAATCACTTTCCATAAATTCCCTATTAATCAAATGATGTAATTGTACATATCATTGGACGTAATCTCTATAGTACAAAAGGTATATATGAATGGTGTAATTTACTCCTGAAGTAGCGGTGTTTTAAATTAATAAGAGGTTTGATGCTATTAGCATCCAACCTCTTATTCCAATTATTTAGTAAATCGATACACAATAGATTCATATGGTCTAAGTACAAGGTTTCTAATATCTTCACCTGAATCCTCATAATTTGATATTAATATTTCTTGCTTTATTTCGTTTCCTATAACTTTGTCTGGTACAGAATATACAATTGTTTCTTCATAAAAATTATTGACAACGAGTAGCATTTCATCTTCTAGCTCACGTGTATATACCCATACATTTGGGTGGTTTGCATCTATAATTGCATATTTACCATTTGTAATAACATTATATTTCTTTCTAAGTTCAATTAGCTTTTTATAGTGATAGAAAATAGATTGTTTATCTTCAAGTGCCTTTTCCACATTAATTTCTTTATAATTCTCTGCAACAGAAATCCACGGTGTATTTGTTGTAAAGCCAGCATTTTCTTCTGTATTCCACTGCATAGGCGTACGCGAATTATCACGAGATTTTTGCTGCAAAATGCCAATGATTTCTTCATCTGACATTCCTTTTTCCTGCTTCATTTCATAAATATTTAAAGATTCCACATCACGATATAAATCTATATTATCAAACTCTGGATTTGTCATCCCAATTTCTTCACCTTGATAAATATAAGGTGTTCCTTGTAACATATGCAGCGCAGTAGCTAACATTTTTGCTGATTCGTTTCTATATTTTTTATCATTACCAAAACGCGATACGATGCGCGGTTGATCATGATTACACCAAAATAATGCGTTCCATCCTCCACCATCTTGCATCTCAGTTTGCCACTTCGACATAATTTCTTTTAATTGACCGAAATTGAAATCTGCTCTTGTCCATTTCTCTCCATTTGGATAATCTACCTTTAAATGATGAAAACTAAATGTCATACTTAATTCCCTACGCCCTGGATCCGAATACTTGATACAATTCTCAATTGTTGTAGAAGACATCTCTCCAACTGTAATCACATCTTTTCCTTCAAACACTTCGTAATTCATCTCTTGTAAATATGTATGAACACGCGGTCCATCTGTATAATATTTACGTCCGTCGCTTGTAGCCGCTGTTCCTTCGTCATCTAAAAATCGTTGATCTTTCGAAATTAAGTTAATTACATCAAGACGGAATCCTTTAACCCCTTTTTCAAGCCAAAAGCGCATCATCTCGTATACTTCTTTTCGTAGTTGTTCATTTTCCCAATTTAAATCAGCCTGTGTTTTATCAAATAGATGCAAATAATATTGCTTTGTTTTCTCATCATACTCCCAAGCGGAGCCGCCAAACTTAGACTGCCAATTATTCTTTTCATCGCGCCATATATAAAAATCACGGTACGGGCTATTTTTATTTTCACTCGCTTCTTTGAACCATTTATGCTCCGTTGAACTATGATTTACAACGATATCAAGCATAATATCAATCTCATGTTTTCTCGCTTCTGCTAGTAATTCTTCAAACTCCTCCATCGTTCCATAAGATGGATCTATTGAATAATAGTCGCTCACATCATAGCCATTATCATTTTGCGGTGAACGGTAAATTGGTGTTAACCAAATATAATCAATACCTAGTTCTTTTAAATAACCTAATTTCTCTGTTACACCTTTTATATCGCCTGTTTCTGTATTGTAATAGCTATTAAAGCTTTTGGGATAAATTTGATAGACAACGCTTTTATACCAATCTTTCATGCTCCCCTGCCTCCTACTTCTGTTTTACTCGTTTTCCAAATAACCATGTTAAAACAAATGGAATCACTATCGCAATTACCATACCAACCACAAACATTGGAATCGATTTCGGAATGATAGAAATAAATGCTGGTAATCCGCCAATTCCAATTGCTGGTGCTAATACCCCATTTAACGTGATAAATACTGCTGCAACTGCCGATCCTGTAATAGCTGCATAAAACGGAAATTTATTTCTTAAATTCACCCCAAACATCGCTGGCTCTGTAATACCGAAGTATGCTGAAATCGCCGATGTTGACGCCATACTTTTATCATTTTGATTTTTAGAAATCCAAAACATTGCAAGCGCTGCACTACCTTGTGCGAGGTTAGAAAGTGCAATCATTGGCCAAATAAATGTGCCACCATTTTGCGCGATTAACTGTAAATCAATTGCAATAAACATATGATGCATACCCGTAATAACTAACGGTGCATACAATGCGCCAAATAATACTGCGCCAAGTACAGGAACTGTTTCATATACGCCAACTAAGCCAGCTGTTAATAAATCACCGATATGACGTGTAACTGGGCCAATAACTCCTAACGCTAATACACCAGTTACAACAATTGTTGTAATCGGAACAACTAATAATTGAATCGCATTTGGTACACGTTTCTTAAGAAAAATCTCAACTTTACTTAAAACAAATGCCGCTACTAATATCGGTAAAATTTGTCCTTGGTAACCTACTTTTTCAATTTGGAATAATCCTAAAATATTGAAGTACTCTATTTTTTGTCCATCTAGGCCTGCTGCTGCTTTTCCATAATTCCATGCATTTAATAAATCAGGATGTACAAGCATTAACCCCATAACAATACCCAGTATCGGGCTGCCGCCAAACCGTTTCGTCGCTGACCAACCAACAAGTGCTGGTAAAAATACGAATGCCGTATTCGCCATCATATTAATTAAATCCCATAGTCCACCTAAGTTTGGATATACCTCCAATAAGTTCTTTCCATCAAAAAATAAATCCTTAGCGCCTAATAAATTATTAACACCCATCAATAAACCAGCTGTAACAATTGCTGGTAAAATCGGCATAAATACATCAGAAAATATTTTGACAAACTTTTGCATTGGATTTAATTTTTGATTCCCCGAATCCTTTACATCCGCTACTGTCGATTCCTCCATACCTGCAAGCGTTATCAATTCTGCGTATACTCGATCTACATCTCCTGGGCCAATAACAATTTGAAATACACCAGCGTTATGAAATACACCTTTCACTAATGAAACCGCTTGTAATTTATCGTTATTTATTTTACTTTCATCCTTCAGTGCAATACGTAATCTCGTTACACAATGCGCTGCTTGGTCAATATTTTCTTTCCCACCGATATATTGCAACACTTGTTCTGCTGTCTTACGATAATCCTTCCCCATACTCCGTCCCTCTTTTCTTTTTTTGATACCGTTTACAAATACATATTAACTCGTATATATAAGTTAGTCAACACTCGTATATACGAGTTAATATGTATTTTTTATTTGTTCTCAAAATATACAAAAAAAGATGAAACACTGTACGGTTTCATCTTTTTATTTTCTCCGCGCCACATCAGAAAAATGAAAAATATCAAGTCGGTGACGTGATTCTGTATATTCAAATTGACTACCATCATAAAGATGCGTAAAATTTTTCACAACAACAACATAGTCAGTTCCATTTAAATCTAAATACTTTCTATCGTCATCTGTACAAGGTTGCACTTCAATAACACGCTGTGAATAACTAATATGTAATCCTAATTCTTTCTCAATATATTTATAAATCGATTTCTCAGCTATTTCCTTTGTTAACTCTGGAATATGTTCAGATACAAAATAATTCACATCTAAGATTACCTTTTCTCCGTCAATATTTCGAACACGTTTAATATGATCTATCTTCGTTCTCGTTTTTACATTCAATAATTTTGCTAGCTCTTTCGTCGCTAAGATTTTCTCCATCTCTACTACATTTGTTATACATTGGCGCCCTAATCGTTCATTTTCCTCCTGAAAACTCACAATACCTCCAAAGTTAAATTCAATGTTTTTTCGTTTTAAAACAAAAACACCTTTACCATGTATTTTCTGTACGTATCCACGTTCCTGCAATAAATCAACAGCTTTTCTTACCGTCCCACGGCTCGCTTCATACTGCTTCATCAATTCTGTTTCAGATGGGATTTTGCACCCCTCTGTTAACTTGCGATTATCAATTGAATCACTTATCTCCGTATAAATCTGTTCATACTTACTCATCATTTTGAATAACCCCTCGTCACCTTCTATTTCTACTTGTATTATAGCATGACAGAAATTCATGCCAATCTCTTACTTATTGTCCAGCACAAGAAATATCTATATAAATATTTAGTCACCAATGCGCATTTTTATAATTTTTTTCAGATTTCTCTTTTCATTCCAAAAAACATGTAGTATACTAACTTCAAAATCAGAGGAGAAAGGGAGCAAAGAACTATGCTTATGAATACAACTGTAGTTACATTTGCACAAAAACATCATCATCATACTTAACCCTTGAAACCTAGCGGAAAAATTACGCGTAGGTACAAGGGTTATTCCCGTTGTACCTACGTTAGGCAAAAAGAGCCATGTAGGTATTTTTTATCTACATGGCTCTTTTTTATTTTCAAAAAACGTTAGTAAAAAGATGATGAATAAGCAAAACTACTACAAAGGAGATAGCCAAACATGGAAACGAAAAAATGGGGTTTATGGATTTTAACAGCATTTGTTGTTGGAAATATGGTTGGAGGCGGCGTATTTATGCTTCCATCGAATTTAGCGCAAGTATCAGGACCAATGGGATCAACACTTGCATGGACAATTACAGGACTTGGTGTATTTATGATTGCTCTTGTATTTGGTAACCTTGCAGTTCGTAAACCGGAATTAAAAGCTGGTCCACAAAGTTATGCACAAGCAATGTTCACCTCGCAAAAGGCCGGTAAGGTTGCTGGATATAGTATGGCATGGGGATACTGGGCTGCTAACTGGGCTGCAACTGCTTCTGTTATTATTTCATTTGCAGGATACCTATCTACATTCTTCCCAGTTTTACAAAGTAAGCAAGTTCTTTTTTCGCTAAACGGATTTTCATTAGAACTCGGAAAAGGATTAACATTTGCTGTATGTAGCATTATGCTATGGGGCATTCAATATATTCTTTCTCAAAATATTGATCGTGCAGGTAACATGAACCTACTTGCAACAATCGCAAAAATTATCGGATTTACAATGTTCATTGTCATCACACTATTTATTTTTAATGCTTCTAATTTTGGCGATGGGCAAACATTTATGAACGAGGCTGGAAAGGCAATTCCATTAGGTGGTCAAGTAAATGCTGCTGCCATTGCAACACTTTGGGCATTTATAGGGATTGAATCAGCAGTTATGCTATCCAACCGTGCAAAGTCTCAGCGTGATGTGAAAAAGGCAACAATTTTCGGGTTAATCATTGCCCTTCTTATTTACATGTCAATTACTTTACTAACAATGGGTGCTCTTCCGCAAGATGCTTTAAAAGATTCTCAAAAACCGTTAGTAGATGCTTTAAACCTAGCAATCGGTAATAAAGGTGCTTACATCATGGCACTGCTTGCACTTGTATCATTATTCGGATCTACCGTTGGCTGGATTGTTGTAAGTTCAGAAGTTCCTTATCAAGCAGCAAAGAACGGACTTTTCCCAAAATTCTTTGGAAAAACAAACAAAAAAGGCAGTCCGTCAAAATCATTGCTTGTTACAAATATTATGACGCAAATTTTCCTGTTCTCAACAATATCTGGCACGGTTTCAGAAGCCTATAATTTTGCCATTGTTGTTGCAACTTTAGCTTATTTAATTCCATACCTTGTTTCCACTCTATACCAATTAAAACTTGTTGTTACAGGAGAAACATACGATATAACACCAGGCTCTCGAATAAAAGATGGAATCATTACCGTACTTGCACTCGGATACTCTATTTGGGTAATTAAAACAGGAACAGCTGATCTGAAAACATTTTTCTTAGGCATTGGATTATTTATATTAGGACTCATTCTTTACCCAATTCTTATGAAAAATTCAGTATCATCCATGGCAAAGCAACAAAATACGAAAATTAGCTAATCCAAAAAGCTGTTAACTACAATTTATCTAAAAAATAAGTTGTTAGTTAACAGCTTTTTTTAATCAGTCACATCTAAAGTTCCGCTTACTTACGAATTAGATTAGCTATACGCACGATTGCCTTAACTACTAAAAAACAGATTACAATAGTCTGTTTTTTATCACTTATTTATTAATAACCCCCATATGGATATTGTGTTGGATACGGTATTGGATATGTTGTTGGGTATGGTGTAGGGACCGGCATTGGATATGGTGCTGGATACGGCGCCGGATAATAGCCTCCGCCGCTCGTTAATGCTCCAGCTGTTAGTCCGCCTAGCATCCCGCCCGCAAAACTTCCAACTGGGGCAAATGTGCCTCCTCCCCATCCCCAACTACTACCGCCGCCATGGTGATGATAGCCTCCGTGATTATGGCCTCCGTGGTGATTATGGTGATGATAACCTCCATGATTGTGACCTCCGTGGTGATTATGGTGATGTCCACTATGGTTCCGCATCTCATTCATTTTATCTTCATCTCCCTTTGTTCTAATTATTCACTACCATAAACCTGACAAATATAGAAATTATAAGTAGTCCTCACTCTCCTCCTTCCATCAATATGAGCTATATGAATAGTATGGATAGCCATATCAACCAAATGGACGACTGATTCTATGCATATCATTCAAACTCCTTTTCATATAAAAACGTAATAATATACGCTATGTGGGACAAATGTGGAAGGCATGAGCAAAATATCTATGTTGGTACAAAAAAATAAAACGTTTATAATAGAAATGTTAGAAGACAGCTTCCATATAAGAAGCATATATTTAAGAAAGAATAGGTGAAATTTATTCAGATGAAAAAACCCATCGTTCAGTTATTGTTTGTATTTACCATTATATCGATTGTGCTTTTCCTTTTAGATACATCCAATATTTCACTATATACTTTTATTGGTGCTTTATGGTCTATTACAATTATCGGAATTTCTTTCGTAATTTTCATTGAAAATCGTTCCCCACAAAGCACATTAGCATGGTTTTTAGTATTGGCTCTTCTCCCTATTATCGGTGTACTTCTATACTCTATTTTTGGCCGCAGTCGCTGGAGAAGAAAAAAACATCTCCACCGTTCAGAAGAGCAGCGAAAATTGTTCCGTGAAATATTAGAAGGCAGACGTGAAGATATATTAGCCATATCTTCCCTAAGTGAACACTCAACACATTTAACAAAAGTGGTGCAAAAATTTGGAGGCGGCCCTGTTGCCGATGCAACAACCACAAAACTTTTAACTAACGGTGAACAAACATTTCCAGAAATTTTACAAGCGATTGAACAGGCGAAGCACCATATACATATTCAATACTACATTTATCGAGCTGATGAAATTGGTACACAAATTCGAGACGCTTTAATAAAAAAAGCAAATTCCGGTGTAATTGTACGCTTCCTTTATGATGGACTCGGAAGCAATACGTTGCGAAAACGCTTCTTACAGCCTATGAAAGATGCTGGAATTGAAATTGTGGAATTCGATCCTATATTCTCAGCGTGGCTACTTGAAACAGTCAATTATCGTAACCATCGTAAAATCATCATTATCGACGGAGAAATTGGTTTTACCGGCGGACTCAACGTTGGTGATGAGTATCTTGGTCGTTCTAAAAAATTCCCAATTTGGCGTGACAGTCACTTACGAATAGATGGGAAAGCATTGTACAAATTACAAGCAATATTTCTTGAGGATTGGCTCTATGCCTCTAGTGGTTTAAATACATATTCTTGGGATCAATTTATGAATACAAAATACTTTCCTGGCAAAGAAATTTCTGATGCAGAAGGTGCTGTTCAAATTGTAGCAAGTGGACCAAGTTCAGATGATACAAGCATTCGCAATACGTTACTTGCTGTTATAGCTTCTGCTAAGAAATCAATTTGGATTGCGACACCCTACTTCATTCCTGATCAAGAAACATTAACATTACTTCGTTTAAGTGCACTGGCTGGAATAGATGTCCGCATTCTATATCCGGGTAAAAGTGATAGTATCATTAGTGATCAAGCATCTCAATCATACTTTACACCACTCCTAAAAGCAGGAGCTTCAATTTACAGCTATAAAGATGGTTTTATGCACGCTAAAATTGTACTCGTTGATGATACAATTGCAACAATTGGCACGGCAAATATGGATGTCCGCAGCTTTGAACTAAATTATGAAATCATTAGCGTACTTTATGAATCCAAAACAGTTCTTGATATTAAACATGATTTTGAAGAAGATTTTAACCATTCCACTGAAATTAGATGGAAGTCATTCCAAAAAAGAAGTATTAAAAAACGAATACTAGAATCTCTAATGCGTCTAATTTCCCCTTTACTATAAATATGAAAAAAGTAATCAAAGTAAATTTGGTTACTTTTTTCTTTTATAATGTCGTACTCTTCTCCCCTCTCCTTTTCTTTGCATACCATATTAAAACAAGTTATCATAAGATGTATTGTTTACTTTATGAAAATAATGTTAGGTGGGAAATACATGTTAGAACAATTTCATATACATGCTGATTTAAAACAGCAATTAGCAACAATTCACGAAAAAAATAAACAAGTAGTTGGTGAAAATGCACATTTAATCGGAACAAAAATGTACAAAGCATCGGATAACAGCATTATTGAAGATGCAATTACAGCCCTTCTGCTTGGCAAAAATATTTTATTAAAAGGACCAACTGGAAGTGGAAAAACCGTTCTTGCAGAAACGCTATCTTCCTTATTCCAAAAACCAATGCACAGTATTAACTGTTCTGTCGATTTAGATGTCGAGGGTATTTTAGGATATAATACTTTAAAAACAAAAGACGGAGCATCTGAAGTTTCCTTCGTTGATGGTCCTCTTATGAAAGCGATGAAAAATGGACACTTCCTATATATCGATGAAATTAATATGGCAAAACCGGAAACACTTCCTCTTCTTCATGGTGCATTAGATTACCGTAAAATGATCACAAACCCATTTACACAACAAGTTGTATATGGTGATGAAGAATACCGTGTAATCGCTGCAATCAACGAAGGTTACGTTGGAACAAGCGAATTAAATGAAGCATTAAAAAATCGATTTGTTATCATTGAAGTTCCTTATATTCAAGGTAATACATTAAAACAACTATTATTATCTGAATCAAAATTGAAAGACATTGCAACAATTGAAAAGTTTGTTGCATTCGCAAGTGACCTCATGCCACTTGCCCGTGACGGACGCGTAAGTGAAGAAGCAGCAAGTATTCGTGGTATTATTGACGCATGTGACTTAGGTGTATATATTCCTGTTATACGTGCAATTGAGCGAAGCATTATTGCAAAATTAAATGATGAAACAGAACAAATGACTGTCCGTGAATTAGCAGAAAGCTATTTCTTTGAGGGATAATTCATGAGACAAATTTTTAGTGACAAAAAAATTGATGCGTCGCTGTTTCTTCAAATGGAAAATTTAATGTATGCTCTTCTAAAAGAAGATGATGCTTACTTAGAGTATGGCTATAAGGCATATTACGACGAAATCGAAAAGAAAGTTGTCATCAGTCACTTTTGGGATGATCGTAAAGAAGAGGATATGGTAATCGGCTTAAAAAGCGAAGTGTTTTTAAAGGCACTTGGTAATAAACATTACTCAGACATGAAGCTCATTCGTTCTTATGCAATTGAATTGCAAGATTCTCCTCTTAAAAAATTTTTAACACAATTATTTGTTCTGTTAGAAGATTTACGCGTAGAGGAAATTGTCAAAAACTTACGTCCTGGTACAAAACACATTTTTAAAAGACGTAAAGAGATGTACCGTAATTACTTCGGTTCACAAAATGAAATCAACCGTGTTCGTAACTATCATGGAGACCGTCTATTTTGTCTATGCTATCTTTCTTTAACAAGCGATAAATACGAAATGTTTCACAACGAATATTTTGAGCAAATTGAAGCTATTTTACATGAAACATTTCAAGCTCGTAATACAGAAGATACAATGTATATCATTGAAAAAATTCGCTATCGCTTAGAAGGTTTTCTTGAAAATGATATGATTAACAACTACTTTGGACACGCACCGCTATATTTATCTGTTATTGCCGAAGAAAAAGATGGGCGCGTCGAAGATTTAGCAAATGATGATACTCAAATCGTAGATGATGAGAATAAAAATAAAATTAATGAAAGCTTCTCGACATGGCATCGTGAAAATAAAAATAACGAAAACGAGAACTTTTTACGCTTTGAATTAGAAAGCGGAACAAAAACAAATATGATGGGTGATACTGCTCGTGAATCAGAAGATGGCGATCAAGCACTTGGTTCTGTACAGGGGACTTCTCAAAAAAGTACGCAATCAAACTTCGATCAGGCAGATGCGCAAGATGCGCAAGCCTCACACACTTCTAGTCAAAATGAAGGCATATACGGTAAATATAACGTCGGTGCCTCTCATACATTTAAAGAAGCACGCAAGCCAAATCCTGATGATAAAAAAGATTATCAAGCGATCAAATCAGTCATTAATAAAGATGTAAAAGAGTTAAAGAAAATCATTGAGAAGACGATCGAAAATAAAACCAACGCAAATAGTGATAAATATTACGGAAGACTTCGTAAAAAATTCCTTCGTATTTATACAGAAAAGCAACCACGGATGTTTTATAAAAAAGGGCAGGAATCACAAGAGCTTGATGTTGCCTTTCAGCTATTAGTAGACTGCTCGGGCTCTATGTATAACAAAATGGAAGAAACGAAAAAAAGTGTTGTTCTGTTCCATGAAGCGTTAAAGTCATTGAAAATTCCACATGCAATTAGCGGATTTTGGGAAGATGCTTCTAGTGCGACACCAGAAGATAAACCAAACGTGATTCATGAAGTAGTAACATACAAGAATTCAACCCTTCCAAACGTTGGACCTGAGATTATGCAACTTCGCGAAGAAGAAGACAATCGTGACGGTTACATTATCCGTATCGTTTCAGAAAAACTTGCAAAAAGACCAGAGAAACATAAGTTCCTACTCGTATTTACAGACGGTGAGCCATCTGCTTTAGACTACCAACAAGATGGTATTTTAGACACACATGAAGCTGTTAAACTCGCTCGTAAAAGCGGTATGGAAGTTATCGGTATCTTTATCGAAGAAGGCGAAGCGAAAGAAGCGACATATCAGTTAATGAAAAATATTTACAATCATCATTTCCTAGTTGCCAATCATGCTGAAGATTTACGATTGAAGATTAAGCCGTTATTGAAGAAATTATTACTGAAGACGATTGAATAGCAAACAGGGTCCTATATGGGCCCTGTTTTTTAGTCGTTATTTGTTGAGCAGTTGATGTTCTCCTTTCGAATTGCCGATAAAATTCCATTTACTATTTTGTTTCTTTTTGAAATTTATATGGAATAGATGTTTTTAATAACGATTCAATTCCCCCATCATAATATGGAAACCGCTCGTTTGCCGCTTTCATATCAACCCATTCTATTGCCGAAATTTCATCCACATCCTGTACATCAATATCCCCATCTATCACATTGGCGTGAAAAGTAATCAGCAATGCATGGTTGCCTACCTCAGTAAAAAACTTTTCGTTTATTGCTGCAATCCCCTGTATCTCTACAGTTAAACCGGTTTCTTCCTTTGCCTCTCTTACAGCTGCAGCTTCTAATGTTTCTTCTTTTTCCACTGCGCCTCCTGGCAATGACCAAACATCTTGTTCTACATTATGTACCATTAATACTTGATCTCGTGCCTTATTATAAATGAGTGCATATACAACATCGACTCTTTTCATATGTGTTTCCCCCTATTGTACTTTTTACATATCTAATCCTGATTCAATTTCCGATAAAGTGAAACTTTAATCAGTGGTGTTTTCTTCATCCCCTACTAATTATCAGCCTGTTCCCCACGTATCTTCCTTATCCCTCTTTCTGAATAATGAAAAATTCATAGAAATCTTTTTGGGTATATTAAGGAAGAAGTCTACTATCAAATATATTTGAAAGGATGTTTCATTTGTCCCCAAAAAAGGATGAACAATATACGGATGTTACAGTTGCTGAAGCAAGACATGAATTTGTCATTCCCGAAGAGTTTCCTGATGGGCCTTACGGTTCCTCCACTAACAGAAAGTTAGGAAAATCGTCTCCTTGGGAGGATGATCAAAAAACACATAAGGCATTTAGTTACGAATATGAAAAACCTTATGAAGAAACAAAGCAGCAATATCCTGAGGCTAGCACCGAACCAAGAAGTGTAGATACGAATAAGGTAAAATCTATATAACGAGAAAACTTATTTCTTCCTCAGACTAAGTTTAAGTATGTTGAAAAAAAGAGCCGATTCAAAGAATTGAATCGACTCTTTTTTCATTAACTAAGCACTAACTCAGCTGTTAACTTTTTTTTTAATTTCGCCAGCATATCAGCTGTCATTTTATCTAAATCATACTCCGCTTTAAAGCCCCACTCTTCTTTCGCTGCGGTTGCATCGATTGAATTCGGCCAGCTGTTTGCGATTGTTTGACGAGCTGGATCTACAGCGTAATCCATTGTAAACGTCGGAATATGCTTACGGATTGCTGCTGCGATTTGCTCTGGCTCGAAACTCATTGCAGTAATATTAAAAGCGTTACGGTGTATTAACTTACTTGGATCTGCTTCCATTAAAGAAACAATTGCTTGCAGTGCATCTGGCATATACATCATATCCATGTAGGTGCCTTCCGCAATGTAAGAGGTGTAGGTACCTTTTTTAATTGCTTCATAATAAATTTCAACTGCATAATCAGTTGTACCGCCTCCTGGAGGAGCTACATAAGAAATTAAGCCTGGGAAACGTACACCGCGCGTATCAACGCCAAATTTTTGATGATAATAATCACATAATAATTCTCCTGCTACTTTGTTTACTCCATACATCGTAGTAGGGCGTTGGATTGTATCTTGTGGTGTATTATCTTTTGGCGTTGTTGGACCAAATGCGCCAATAGAACTTGGCGTGAAAAATTTACAGTCTAGTTCACGTGCTGCTTCTAATGCATTTACAAGTCCACCCATATTTAAATTCCAAGCGAATAGCGGATTTTTTTCTGCAGTTGCTGAAAGTAAAGCTGCTAAATGAATAATTGTATCCACTTCATTACGTTTCGCAATGTCGTGTAGTTTTTGACCATCAGTTACATCTAATGTTTCAAATGGACCAGACTTTACCACTTCACTGTCCGTTTCACGAATATCTGTTGCAATAATGTTTGATGCGCCGTATACATCACGAAGTTTCATCACAAGCTCAGAACCAATTTGTCCTAAAGAACCGGTTACTAGAATTTTTTTCATTTTCTCCACTCCTCATTTGCAAGCTTTCAAAAGATGTAATTGTGTTAAATGATTCCCATTTCTTTACCCACTTTTTCATACGTACGAATCGCTTCATCCAGCATTTCTTTCGTATGAGCTGCTGTTGGCATATTACGAACACGCCCTGTCCCTTTTGCTACAGTCGGGAACACAATAGATTTTGCATATACGCCTTCTTCATTTAGACGTTTACTAAATTCTTGTGTTAATACTTCATCGCCGATGATACAAGGTGTAATTGGTGTTTCACTTTCGCCAATATTGAATCCAAGTTCTTTTAAACCTTGTTTTAAATAACGACCATTTTCCCATAAGCGATCATGTAATTCCGTACTTTCCATTAAAATCTCAATCGATCTCATACAAGCTGCTGCATCTGCTGGCGTTAGCGCTGTTGAGAATAAGAATGGACGTGAACGAACTTTTAGCCAATCAATTAAGTTTTGTTTTCCTGCTACATATCCACCGACTACACCGATCGCTTTTGATAATGTACCAATTTGGAAATCTACTTTATCAGAAAGACCGAAATGTTTTACAGTACCTGCACCTTTTCCAAGTACACCTGAACCATGTGCATCATCAACATATGTCATTAAATCTAGTTCCTCTGCAATCTCAACAATTTCTGGTAGTTTCGCAACATCACCATCCATTGAGAACACACCATCTGTGATAACCATTAATTTATTATAAAGCCCCGATTCCTTCGCCTCGGTTGCTTTTTTACGTAAATCTTCCATATCAGAATGTTTATACACAATAATTTTTGCTTTTGATAAACGACTGCCGTCAATAATAGACGCATGGTTTAATTCATCAGAGAGAATTGCATCATTTTTATCCATAACAGCTGAAATCGCTGCCATATTACAGTTAAATCCTGATTGATATGCAATTGCTGCTTCTGTATGTTTAAATTTCGCAATTGTTTCTTCTAATTTGATATGCAAATCAAGAGTACCGTTAATTGTACGAACCGCTCCTGCACCAACGCCATACTTATGAATCGCACCAATTGCTGCTTCTTGCAGACGATTATCTGTTGCTAAACCAAGATAGTTATTTGAAGATAAGTTAATATATTCTTTCCCGCCAATTGTAATGATCGGTCCATTTGGACTTTCCAGCGGATCAATTACGTTATAAAGCCCTTTTGCTTTTAAATCCTCTAAATTTTCTTCTAAAAAGTTTGCAAGTGTTTTACTAGACATCGTGAAGCCTCCCCATCGTTCATGTAAGCGAATCATTATCTTAACAATTCCAATAATTCCTCTACTAGCTTAACACGTTTTCAGAATTTATTATAGAAAAATAGCTTGAAGAAAACGCTTACAACTTTTAATTATATAGGATTACATACAAGAAATCTATGATTTACTTCAATTGTTTGATAGAATAAGAAAAATGTTTTTAGGAGCTGAGAAAATGGCATTTACAGAATCTGAAGTATATAATATTGACTCTTTTTTTGAACAGTACATGAAGCGCAGATATCGAAAAGACAATCCAAATGAAGCAATGGAAAAGCCAGCTTTATTACAGCTCATCGGGGACATGAAAGGAAAGAACATTCTTGACTTAGGATGCGGTGATGCTAAATTTGGTATAGAATTATTGCAAAAAGGCTGCCTATCTTACACTGGTATTGAAGGCTCTTATCTTATGTATACAGAAGCTATCAAACAACTCGAAAACGTAAATGGCACTGTCCATTTCACGAACCTCAAAGACTATACATACCCCTCTTCTACTTTTGATCTCGTTACATCTAGACTCGCCCTGCACTATATTGAGCATCTTGATATTATTTTTCAAAACGTCTATCAAACTTTAAAAACAGATGGAATTTTCACCTTTAGTGTACAACATCCCGTTATTACCTCTTCCTTTGAGAGCTTACAAAGTAGTGGGAAACGTACAAGCTGGCTTATTGATGATTATTTTAAAATTGGGAAACGTACAGAACCGTGGATTGACCAAGAGGTAATCAAATACCATCGTACTACTGAACAGTACTTCACCCTCTTACAACAAGCTGGATTTACAATTACAGACTTACAAGAAGCAACACCAAAGCGAAAACATTTCCAAAATGAAGAAGAATATAAGCGCAGATTGCGTATTCCCCTCTTTCTCTTGTTTTCTTGTAAAAAATAAAAAAGCGATGAATTTTCATCGCTTTTTTATTTCACCACTCGCCCTTTCTGCGGAAGCAAACATCTTCCTCTTCCCTGTGGAATACATAGCGGTGTTCCAAATAAAGGATCTGTTGTAATTTGACAATCCATACGGAATACATCACGAACTAGCTTACAATCGACAATTTCTTCTGGTTTGCCTTGTGCATAAATTTGTTTGTCTTGAATGGCTACAATATTATCAGCATAGCGACATGCTAAGTTTAAATCATGTAGTACCATAACAATTGTTCTTTGCTCTGTTTCATTTAATTCAAATAATAAATCTAACACTTCAATTTGGTGTGTCATATCCAAGTATGTTGTTGGCTCATCTAACAGAATAATATCTGTATCTTGTGCAAGTGTCATTGCAATCCAAGCGCGCTGACGTTGTCCACCTGAAAGTGCGTGAACATCACGCTCAGCAAATTCAGTCATACCTGTTGCTGCAAGTGCTTTTTGTACCATTTCTTCATCTTTTTCTGACCATTGCTTGAGCCATGTTTGATATGGATAACGCCCTTGTTTCACAAGTTGCAGTACAGTAAGTCCTTCTGGAGCTTGAGGCCCTTGTGGTAAAATTGCCATTTGGCGAGCAATTTGCTTTGTTTGCATATTTTGAATCGCATTATCCTCTAATAAAATATCGCCGGATGTCGGTTTTAATAAACGAGCAAGCGAGCGTAATAAAGTTGATTTCCCACAGCCGTTAGAACCGATAAAAATCGTAATTTTCCCTTTTGGGATCTCTAAATTTAATTCATTAATAATAATTGTTTCACCATAAGACAATGTTAACGATTTCGTCTCTAATGCTTTTTGCATGTTCATCTCCCTTTACTCCGTTTTTTAATAGATAGAAAGCCATCTATGTACTTTTTACCTTTATGAATTTCGACTTTTATAAAGTAAATAAATAAAATACGGAGCACCAATTGCTGATGTAAATACACCTGCTGGAATTTCAAGCGGGGCAAAAACTGTACGGCCAATTAAATCAGCAGCAAGTACTAAAATAGCACCTACAATAGCTGCTACGGGAAGTAACGCACCATATAAAGAACC
This sequence comes from Bacillus sp. UNC437CL72CviS29, assembly GCF_000482345.1. NCBI lineage: Bacteria > Bacillati > Bacillota > Bacilli > Caryophanales > Bacillaceae > Bacillus > Bacillus sp. UNC437CL72CviS29. Next base: position 517,107 of record NZ_KI535303.1, read on the forward strand.
AACTAATCTTCTTGAAATATGGGGTGCCATTAAACCGACAAAGCCAATCCCACCAGCAAAAGCAACCGCTCCTCCAATTAACGCTGTACTAAGGAGCAAAAGGAAGAATCTTGATTTCGTTAAACGAATACCAAGTCCAGTCGCGATATCATCACCAAGTTCTTGGGCATTTAAATGTCTCGCCGATATAAATGCAATCACTGTTAAAATAAGAACCCAAGGTGCTAGCACCCCTACATTTTGCCATGATGAACCGTAAACAGTACCAGTAATCCACACGTTTGCTTGACTCGCTTGATAAATAGGTGCTAACAACATAAATAAAGTCGTAGCTGCCTTCGTTAATGCCCAAAATCCAACACCAATTAAAACAAGGCTAATTGGCGACAACCCATCATTTCTCCATGCAAATAAATATACACAAAGTGCAACGATGGTTGCCCCAATAAAGGCTGCCAGTGGCATATAATGAATACTTACCGTTAATGCATTATTTTTATCACTAAATAAAGCAAGAAATAGGACAACTGCTACACTTGCCCCCCCCGTAATCCCAATAATATCAGGAGACGCAAGTGGATTTCGAACGAGCCCTTGTAAAATACAACCAGCTACAGCAAGAGCTATCCCTACAAGAATTGCAATTAAAATACGCGGCATACGGAACTTATTTACGACCATATTAGACATTGCATCACCGTTCCCGGTAATTGCTTGCCATACATCATATGGGGCTATTTTCATCTCCCCCATACCCGCGCTTGCGAAAAATAATCCGATTAAAACAATTAATAAACCTGACAAGACGAGAAAAACTCGTTTATACATTAAAAACGAGAGGCCGTCTTTTCCTATACGAAACGGAATATACTTCTTCATTTGCTAAGCCCTCTCTTACGTGCAATATAAATAAAGAATGGTGCACCAATAAATGCTGTCATAACCCCTACTGGAACTTCTTGTGGCATAATGACATATCTTGCAGCAATATCTGCAAGTAATAACAAAATGGCACCTAACAACCCACTATATGGAACTCTCCAACGATGATCTACACCGACAAGAGCTCTTGCAAAATGAGGGATAATAATTCCAATAAAGCCAATTGGACCTGCAACAGCAACTGAGCCGCCAGACAGTAAAACAATAATGAGTAGTACCAAAGATTTCATCCAAACAGTTCGTTGCCCCAATCCTTTCGCAACATCTTCTCCCATCATTAATGTATTTACTTTTCCTGCCATTAGCAGAGAAGCGATCCATCCTATTAATAAATAAGGAAATACAGACTGTAACATTTCTAACTTTCTCCCTTGTACAGAACCAGCTAACCAAAATAGTACTTCTTCTAATGCTTGCTCGTTTAATACGAGCAAACCTTGTGTTAAAGACGAGAATAAAGCACTAATTGCTACCCCCGCCAAAGTCAACTTAAGTGGGGTTGTCCCTTCTTTCCCTAAGGAACTAGATGCGAATACAAGTGCAGCAGCAACCGCTGTACCTAAAAAGGCAATCCAGGTAAACGCTGACAAAGATGTTATCGAAAAAACAACAATTGCTACAACAATGAAAAAGGCAGCACCTGAGTTTAATCCAATAAAATCTGGAGCAGCAAGTGGATTCTTAGTTAAAGTTTGCATTAAGCAACCAGCGATAGCTAAACTAGCACCAACACTAGCAGCAATTAACGCCCTTGGAAGACGTACATTTTGAATAATAATATGTTCATTCGAACCATTAAAATGAAAAAAAGCATCAAGTGCTAATTTCCCACTTGTATTTGTATATCCAAAAATAATACTTCCCCAAATACAAGCAATAACTCCAATGATTCCAACAAATAATCCAACCCATTTTGCTTGATTTGTTTTTAATAACATGCAGCGTTTCTCCTTCAATGTATAATGATACGTTGTTAGTCTATTGTAACTTAATTCGCATTGTCAATGATACTAATAATTATTTTCAATTAAATCTATTGACAATCTATTTATAAACCCTTAACATCAAGCTTGCTAATGAAAATTATTCTCAATATTTAGGGGGATACATAATGAATTTCATCAAACAAAAATCATTTGTATTATTTGTATTCGTGTTATCATTTTCACTCCTTTTAGGGGCATGTGGGAAATCTGATAACAAGGCTGAGCCTAAAAAAGAAGAAAAGAAAGAAATGATTACTGTAGAACATGCAATGGGTAAAACAGAAGTTCCTGCTAATCCAAAGCGTATCGTTATTTTAACAAATGAAGGAACCGAAGCCTTACTTACCCTTGGTATAACACCAGTCGGTGCTGCTGAATCACCTACCGGTAACCCATGGTATCCACATACGAAAGATAAACTGAAAGATGTAAAAACTGTCGGTACCGAGCTTCAACCCAATGTAGAAGCAATTGCTTCTTTAAAACCCGACTTAATCATTGGTAACAAACTGCGTCACGAAAAAATATACGAGCAATTAAAAGGCATTGCTCCTACTGTTTTCTCAGAAACACTACGCGGTGAATGGAAAGATAACTTTAAACTTTATGCAAAAGCAGTAAATAAAGAAAAAGAAGGTCAAAAAGTATTAGCTGATTACGACAAACGTATCAAAGACTTAAAAGGCAAACTTGGTGATAAAGTAAATCAAGAAATTTCTATGGTGCGCTTTATGCCTGGTGATGTTCGTATTTATCACGGAGATACATTCTCTGGTGTTATTTTAAAAGAACTTGGTTTCAAACGTCCTGGTGATCAAAACAAAAATGACTTTGCAGAACGCAATGTATCTAAAGAGCGCATCCCTGCAATGGATGGTGATATCATCTTCTACTTCACATATGATAAAGGTAATGAGAAAAAAGGTTCTGAATTAGAGAAAGAATATATCAATGATCCTCTATTCAAAAACTTAAATGCTTCTAAAAATGGGAAAGTATATAAAGTTGACGATGTCATTTGGAATACAGCTGGCGGTGTAATGGCAGCAAACTTAATGCTAGATGATATTGAAAAACGATTTGTAAAATAATATTCTTCTAAAGCAGCTCCCCTTCTTGGGAGCTGTTTTTTAATTTCATTGAAGTGTCACATTATTTCATTTTGTATTTTTATTCTCAATATGTTATATTGTAATAGTAAATAAAATATATTTTCTCTATATCAGAATAGTTATTTTAATCTAAATTTTCTGATTAATCATTATTTTATTTTCTTTTGGAATTCAAATACTACATTTGAAAACGCTTATTATCTAGTTTTCAGGGAAAAATACAGTAACGGTTGAAGCTTCAATAGATTATTAAATAAATTTTCTTTCTATTTCCATATAATTCTATTGACTTCTAAATATTTTGTAAATTAAAATGATTACATAAATATCCGTTATACAGGATTAGGGGGAAACAATATGGATGCAGCTTTAAAAGTAGAAAAAGCTGGAGAGCAACAATCACCAAAAAAACATCCACCTGGATTATACTTGTTGTTCTTAACAGAAATGTGGGAAAGATTTAGTTATTACGGAATGCGTGGTCTTTTAGTTCTTTATTTAACAACAGCTGCTATTAGTGGCGGTTTAGGATTTGATAAAGCAGTAGCTGTACAAATTTATGGTACATTTACAATGCTTGTATATTTCACACCAATTATTGGTGGTTGGTTAACTGACCACTTCATAACAAAACGCCATGCAATCACTCTTGGTGGTATTATCATGGCACTTGGTAACTTCGTACTATTCTCGATGAATACAAAAACTGGACTCTTTTTAGGATTAGGCTTACTAGTTATTGGTAATGGATTCTTTAAACCGAATATTTCTACATTGTTAGGTGAACTGTACGGTGAAAATGATTCACGTCGTGACAGTGCTTTTACAATCTTTTACATGGGTATCAACGTCGGCGCTTTCTTCGCACCACTAATTTGTGGTTTCCTAGCTGAAGACTTCTTTAAAACAAGTGCTGATGGCGTTATGGTTATGGGTTATAAATATGGATTCTTGGCTGCTTGTATCGGTATGATTATCGGTCAGATTTTCTTTAACCTATTAGCTCCACGTTACCTTGGTAAAGCAGGAACAACAGTTGTAGGTAAAAAATCAAAAGATACAAATGCAAAAGTTATTGAGAAAAAACCTTTAACAAAACAAGAAAAGAACCGTACTTGGGCAATCATCATTTTAACTTGCTTCGTTGTTTTCTTCTGGGCAGGTTTTGAACAAGCCGGTAGTTCTTTAACACTATATACAAACACTTTTGTTGATCGCACAATTTTCGGATGGGAAGTTCCAACATCTTGGTTCCAATCTGTTAACCCAGCATTTATCGTTTTATTAGCACCATTTGTTTCTATGTTATGGATAAAGCTTTCTAAAACAAAACGTGGTGACTTAAAAGTTCCAACAAAAATGGCACTTGGTATGATTTTATTAGGTATCGGTTACCTTGTTTTAACATTAGCTGTTCTGAAAACTGGTAGCGACGAAGCACACATTGCTACTAAAGCAAATTTATTATTCATCGTTTTCACATACCTGTTCCATACAATTGGTGAATTGTTCTTATCACCAATCGGTCTATCAATGGTAAGTGCAATTGCACCTATAAAGTTAGCTTCTTTATTAATGGGTGTATGGATGGCTGGTACTGGATGCGCAAACTGGCTAGCTGGTAAATTAGCTTCCTTCACACAATCTTTAGGATACTTAGAAGTATTCGCAAGTATCGGTATTATCGTAATCGTACTAGGCTTAATACTTCTTATGTTCTCTAAAAAAATTGCACATATGATGGAATAAAAAAAGCGGAGAGAATTCTCCGCCTTTTTTATTCCTCTTCTAATGCTGTCACATCTACTTGTACCGTCTCATGCGGTGTCTTCACATCATGTACATTTGCGATTCCACGTCCCTCATCACAACTTTCAATCCAAACCGGTACACCATGGTAAGTTACATCAATTCTACTTGAAGATGACAAAATTTGTTTTACACGCTTTACATCCATTCAGTATCTCTCCTTCCATTTATAACACTCTTTTTATCTTTTCATATTTCTTTGAACTATATTCCATAAGAAAAAGACGTATATTTCTATACGCCTTTTTCCATAATATTAAAATTTTACAAAAATAATGTCTTTACAACTTCACTTACTTTCTCATTATGCACTTGATAATATACTTCTAAGCCACGTCTTTCAAAACGAACAACTTTATTCTGTTTTAATTTCGTTAAATGTTGTGAAACAGTAGATTGCGGAATTTCTAAAACTTCCTGCAATTGTGTTACGTTACAAGTACCGCGTTCCATAAGCTCCATTACAAGGCGGAGTCGAAGCGGGTGAGCTAACGCTCGTAGCATTTGTACATCCTCTTCTGAAATACGACAATCAAATTGATTTTGATTCATAAAGTTCCCCTCATTTTTTCATTTTTATTTTCTCTTTATTTATTTTTATATATTTGTTTTTATATTTCCTGTTACGACACAACTTTATCAACCCAAAATAAAAAAATTATTTCCTCCTTTTATCAACATACCATTAAGAGCAATAACCCCTGCTGATTTTGAATATTATACTACACGCTTTAGTGAAAAAGCAAAAAAAACAGATAGGAATACTTTGCTTCTAAAAGCTGTTTTATCAACCTTTTTGTTATATTCCTTCCTTAAAATAATCATTGTAATGGTATTGTAAAATACTTTTCTCAAATGATACATCCTTGCAATCTTTTTAGTCATTTATCTCTCCCTTTGCTACCATAAAAAAGTAAAGTTTTGATAAGGAAAAGAATGCAAAATGAAAAAGTGGTTCATAATAAATTTAATTCGTATTGTACTTAGGCTATACAACCCCAGACTGTTCTATTAAATATAAAGATGTGACATATCAAATTCTAAGCATTCCTCCTTCATTCTTGATAAACCGGGAATCGTGTACTTTCGTACACACGATTTCTCTTTTTGTCTAGTTTATGAACAAAATGTAGCGGAATTTTTACAGTTAATACTATTATGGAATAAATATACTTTTTCACGTTGACAATAGTGTTGAACAAGAATATACTTAGCATGTAAGTTGATTGTGAATCATTTCACAAATTAATGTGAATACCTTCACATATTATAGATAGGAGTTGTCATTATTATGAGTACTTGGACACAAATTTATGACCCGTTAAACAACATTTGGTTATCAGCAATCGTTGCTGCTCTTCCAATCTTATTCTTCGTTCTTTGTTTAACAGTATTTAAGATCAAAGGATATTTATCAGGACTTTATAGTGTGATTTTAGCAATTATTCTTTCTATTTTTGTTTTCAAAATGCCAGCAACTATGGCAGTATCATCAGCTGCATTTGGTGTAGCAGCTGGATTTTATCCAATTTGTACAATTGTTATTGCAGCAATCTTCCTTTACAAATTAACTGTAAAAACTGAGCAATTTAATGTTATTCGTGACAGCATTTCCAGTATTACAAACGATCGTCGTCTTCAAGTGTTATTAATTGCTTATTCTTTCGGTGCTTTCTTAGAAGGTGCAGCTGGCTTTGGTGTACCGGTTGCAATTACAGCAGCATTACTTGTAGGTATGGGCTTTAATCCATTAAAAGCAGCAGGTATTTGTTTAGTTGCAAATATTGCTGGTGGAGCAATGGGAGCAATGGGTATTCCAGTTACAGTCCCTGCTCAATTAACTCAAATAGATCCATTAATTGTTGGGCGTCAAACTGTAACATTATTACCTTTCATTAGCTTTGTACTACCATTTTTACTTGTTGCAATGGTAGACGGTTTTAAGGGAATTAAAGAAACTTGGCAAGGTATCCTTGTAAGTGGTGGTTCCTTTGCCATTACACAATTCCTTGTAACATACTTCCTTGGTGCAGAACTAACTGATATCTTTGCTGCTGTTGTCAGCATGGTTTCATTAGCTTTATTCTTACGTGTATGGCAGCCAAAATCTTCAGCTCAATCTCAAGCTGAAGCTGGGCAGGCGGAAAAACATAGTTACACAATGAAACAAATTTTATATGCTTGGTCACCATTTGCTTTCTTAACTGCATTCGTAACAATTTTCAATTTAAAAGCAATTAAAGGTTTATTCGCTCCAGATGGTGCATTAGGAAGCTTAGTATGGAACATCCAAATTCCTGGCTTACACAATCACGTTATTAAAACAACACCAATTGTAAGTGCAGATACACCATTTGCAGCAATCTTCAAACTAGATGTATTTTCATCTACAACTACTGCAATTGTATTGGCAATCATCGTATCTTTACTTGTATATCGTGCAAAAGGGCAATTGGTTAAAGAATTAACTATTGAAACATTAAAAGAACTGAAGGCTCCGATTTATACAATTTGTAGTGTAATTGCATTAGCATATGTAACAAACTATTCTGGTATGTCTTCTACTCTTGGACTAGCTTTATCATCTACAGGCGATGCCTTCCCAATCTTATCTCCAATCTTAGGTTGGATCGGCGTATTCTTAACTGGTTCAGTAGTATCAAGTGGTTCTTTATTCGCACCGCTTCAAGCAGTAACTGCAACACAATTAGATATCGTACCATCTACACTCGTTGCACTAAATGTAGTCGGCGGTACAATGGCAAAAATGGTTTCACCACAATCTGTAGCAGTTGCTTGTGCAGCAGTTGGACTAGTTGGTAAAGAATCTGCTCTATTTAAAACAGCGATGAAATATAGTTTAATTTTCTTACTTGTAATTAGCTTACTTCAACTTAACTCTATATTTAATATCTTTTAAAAGATAAAAACGATCCCTGTATAGGGATCGTTTTTATTTCCTTCTTTTTCACATCACGAACACGGGTGAGAATACCTTATACTTTTGTATAAAAAATCCCGATACACACGTATCAGGATTTTTTATTTTTTAATAACGATGCCCCAGCTATCTCTGGATGCGTCATTTCATATGGATCCAAAATAATATCGAGCTCTTCTTCTGTTAACACACCATGTTCTAAGCAAAGCTCACGAACAGATTTCCCTGTTTCAATTGCCTCCCGAGCAATACGAGACGCCGTCTCATACCCAATATGAGGATTCACCGCTGTAATAATTCCAACGCTTTTCTCAACATATTGTTTTAACAATTTTTCATTTGCAGTAATACCTTTAATACAATATTCACGAAATACGCGGAATGCATTATTCATAATACTAATAGATTGAATTAAATTAAATACTAACACCGGCTCCATTACATTTAATTCTAATTGTCCTGCCTCTGATGCTAAACATATTGTATGGTCGTTTCCAATAACTTGGAAGGCTACTTGATTAATCACTTCTGCCATAACTGGATTCACTTTTCCTGGCATAATAGATGATCCTGGTTGACGAGCTGGTAATTGAATTTCAGCTAGCCCGACACGTGGACCAGATGCCATAATACGCAAGTCATTAGCAATTTTAGACATGTTCATCATACATACTTTTAGTGCGGCTGATACTTCCGTATACGCATCTGTATTTTGCGTTGCATCCACTAAATGCTCCGCACCAATAAGTGGAAATCCACTAATATTGCGTAAATGCTTTACAACTTGTTCGATATAAATTGGATTTGCATTTAATCCTGTCCCAACAGCCGTTGCGCCCATATTCACTTCATACAAATGTTGACGAGACTGCCTAATGCGTTTTATATCGCGCCCAAGCACTCGGCTATATGCTTCAAACTCTTGTCCAAGACGAATTGGAACTGCATCCTGCAAATGCGTACGTCCCATTTTTATCACATGATCAAATTCTTTTGCTTTATCAGTAAATGCACTGTGCAATGCATCCATGGTAATAAGGAGTTCTTCTAGCATCATAAGCACTGCAATATGAATTCCTGTTGGGAACGCATCATTTGTTGATTGTGCCATGTTCACATGTGTATTTGGACTAATAGTTGCATAGTTCCCTTTTTCATAACCCATTCTCTCAAGTGCACGGTTTGCAATAACCTCATTTGTATTCATATTAATAGAAGTTCCTGCCCCGCCTTGAATCGGATCTACAATAAATTGCTCATGAAACTTCCCATTAATAATTTCTTGAGCTGATTTTGCAATTTCTTCCCCAATATTTTCTTGCAAATAACCTGTCTCCATATTTGCAAGCGCTGCCGCTTTTTTGACCATTGCCATTGCTGTAATTAATGACGTATGAATACGATATCCTGTGATCGGAAAATTTTCTACAGCTCTTAATGTTTGAACACCATAATAAGCTGCACTTGGTACTTCCTTTTCCCCCAGAAAGTCTTTTTCAATACGTATATCTTTCGTTACTATCATTTTTTATCACCTATACTTTTCATTCTAATCAATGACCTAGAAATATTTTCATAGAAAATATGATTTTTGTAAGAGATATATTTCCATATCTTTCTCCACTATATCTCACCTTTTTTGAAAGCGCAAACAATACCATTTTTCTGCAAAATCGATTCCGCACTCATACTTCTTTCTGGTGTATAAAGATTACGCTATTGCTGTATCTTCTCCCCCAATTTTCTTTATTTCCACTCGTTTAATTTGATGCATATCTTTTTCAAGAACTTTGAAAACCCATCCATTTGTCTCCATGATATCACCTTCAGTGATTGTTTGTTTTTGCATCATGATCCACCCCCCAATCGTATCTACATCATCAGCAACTAGATGTAAACCAAGCAAATCATTCACTTCACTAATGAGTACTTTTCCATCAATAATTTTATATGTTTCGCTTATATGTTCGACAGGCGGATGTTCATCTTCATCATATTCATCTCGAATCTCACCGACTATTTCCTCCAAAATATCTTCAAGTGTCACAATTCCTGCTGTTCCTCCATATTCATCATATAAAATTGCAAGCGGTATTCGTTTTTTTTGCATTTGCAATAACAAATCATGAATTGGAATGTTTTCTAGCACTTCAATAACAGGTCTTGTATACGAAGTAATGGAGCGGTCTTCCTCTTGTTCACCATCCATATAATGAATAAATAAGTCTTTTACATTGACCATCCCAATAATTTCATCTTTATCTTCTCCAAATACAGGATACCTTGTATACTTTTCTTGTCCAATCACTTTAATATGTGTCTCAAACGGTTCATCTTCATATAAACCGACTATTTCAGTACGCGGAACCATAATTTCTTTTGCTAACCGATTATCAAATTCAAAAATATTATTTACATACTTAAATTCCGCTTGATTAATTTCTCCGCTTTCATAACTCTCCGATAAAATAAGTCTTAACTCCTCTTCTGAATGTGCAACTTCATGCTCAGAAGCAGGATGCAATCCAAATATACCAGTCACGAGGCGAGCTGAACCATTGAGAGCCCAAATAAACGGATACATAATACGATAAAAATAAATAAGCGGCTGAGATAGTAACAAACTTACTTGTTCCGCTTTTTGAATGGCAAGTGTTTTCGGGGCCAACTCTCCAATCACGACATGCAAAAATGTAATAACAGCAAAGGCAATAATAAACGAAACTGTACTTGCAATCGCAGGTGAAAGTTCCATCTTTAAAAATAACGGTTCCAATAAATGCTTTATCGTCGGTTCGCCTAACCACCCTAATCCTAAAGCTGTAATTGTAATTCCAAGCTGACATGCTGATAAATATTCGTCTAAATTTGAAATCACTTTCTTAGCTGCTAATGCCCCTCGTTTTTTTTCTCCTACAAGCTGATCCACGCGACTACTGCGTACTTTTATAATTGCAAATTCAACTGCCACAAAAAAACCAGTTAATGCAATAAGAATAACAACCATGATTAATTTAGTAATTTCCAAAGAACACCTTTAGCTTTTCTTAGCTAAAGTTACACCTCCTTTTTAAAAGAAGTTTTCTCTCAATCAAAACAAATGAATGAATAAAAAACGAATGGAAGTTTCACTTTGTTCTTATTCTCTTCATTTGTTAAAAAGCAAACCTATATAAATTTCCCCAATTTTTAATCCTCGTATAACTCCAATGGTAAACCATCTGGATCTTGAAAAAACACAAACTGTTTCCCTGTTATTTCATCCACACGTATTGGCTCTGTTTTTATTCCGCATCGCTTTAGATGCTGAACAGCTTCTTGTATATCTGTAACTGCAAATGCTAAATGTCTAAGACCAGCTGCTTCAGGAAAACTTTTCCGTTTAGGAGGATCTGAAAATGAAAATAACTCAATTTGATACTGTCCTCCTACACATAAATCTAATTTATAAGAATCCCTTTCTTCCCTGTAAACTTCATTCAACACCTTAAATCCCAATATTTCAGTATAAAATTTTTTAGATATTTTATAATTAGAACATATAATTGCAATATGATGCACTTTAGATATATCCACGCTCTACGTCATTCCTCTCGTTATCAAACATGCATATTCTCCCTCAAAATGAAAAACCTATGTAACAGAACATCTCATAAGGAGGTTTACTATGAAATTTGTTACTTTTTTTCTCGGCCTTGCCGTTGTTTTCTTTCTTGCCTTTATCGCAAGTAATAATAAAAAGCATATTAAATTCAAACCCATTTTCATCATGCTTATTATACAGTTGATTTTAACTTATTTGTTATTAAATACAGAAATTGGACTTGTGCTTGTAACCTTGATTTCTAATTTATTTACGAAGTTATTGAACTATGCTGCATCCGGGGTGAATTTCGTATTTGGTGGTATTGCGAATAAAGGCGAAATGCCTTTCTTCTTAAATGTTCTCTTGCCAATTGTCTTCATTTCTGTCCTAATTGGTATTTTGCAACACTTTAAAATATTGCCATTTTGTATTCGTTGGATTGGGTTTTTCCTTAGCAAAATAAACGGACTCGGGAAACTGGAATCTTACAACGCCGTTGCCTCTGCTATTGTAGGCCAATCAGAAGTATTCATTACCGTAAAAAAACAGCTTGCGCAAATTCCAAAACATCGCTTGTATACACTTTGCGCTTCTGCCATGTCGACCGTATCGATGTCAATTGTCGGTGCTTACATGACAATGATTGAGCCAAAATATGTAGTAACCGCTCTTGTCTTAAATTTATTTAGTGGCTTTATTATCGTACTCATTATTAATCCGTATGATGTTAGAGAAGAAGAGGACATTCTAGAAATTAAAGGCGAAAAGCAAACCTTTTTTGAGATGCTCGGAGAATATATTCTAGATGGATTTCGCGTTGCTGTTGTTGTTGGCGCTATGTTGATTGGATTTGTTGCCTTAATTAGCTGTATTAATGATTTATTCCATCTTATTTTTGGAATTACATTTCAGCAGTTACTTGGTTATGTTTTCTCACCTATCGCTTTTCTTATTGGTGTACCAAGTAAAGAAATTGTCACAGCAGGAAGTATTATGGCTACAAAGCTTGTAACGAATGAGTTTGTAGCCATGATGGATCTCAGCAAACTTGCAACCAGTCTCTCTCCTCGTACAGTAGGTATTATTTCAGTTTTCCTTGTATCCTTTGCAAACTTCTCTTCTATCGGAATTATTTCTGGTGCCGTTAAAGGATTAAATGAAGAACAAGGGAATGTCGTTGCTCGTTTCGGTTTAAAACTGTTGTACGGCGCAACACTCGTCAGCATTTTATCCGCAATTATGGTAAGCATTATGCTATAAGAAGGTAAATTTTTATCCTTTTTTTTATTCATCCTTTTTATATACAATACGGATAGATGTCTCATAAATAATCGAGACATCTATTTTTTATACATGTACAACAATATCTATTTAGCGTACAATATCTTTTATGTGTCTCGTTTACACATTATAAGAAAATATACAAATTGAATGATTTGAAGGAGAACTAAAGAATGAATTCAGATGTAGAAAACAAAAATAGAACTTCAAAGAGGAGATTTAAGAAAAGACGCCTACTATGGTTTGTTCTCATTCCATTACTCATTGTAACAATTGGGGGTGGAAGCTATTTCTTCCACATATACAGTAAAGCAAAATCAATTGTAAATAATGCATATTCCGAACTAGATAGAGGAGATAAATCTGATAAACGAGATAAAGCTGTTAAACCGATGACCGACAACGTTTCTGTCCTTATTATGGGGGTAGATGAAAGTGACCTTCGTGAAAAATCTTACGGCAAAGCAACACGTACAGATGCATTATTGCTTGCTACAATTAATAAAAATGATAAATCAGTAAAACTTGTTAGTATCCCCCGTGACTCTCGCGTATATATTAAATCACGTGATAAACAAGATAAAATCACACATGCTCACGTATTTGGGGGCGTAGATAGTACAATTAATACAGTCGAAAACTTTTTAAATGTTCCTGTCGACTACTATGTAAAATTTAATTTTAAATCATTTATAAAAATTGTCGATTCTCTTGGTGGCATCGACGTAGACGTTCCTGTTGAGTTTACAGAACAAAATAGTAAGGATGAGCCTGGTGCCATTCACCTAAAAAAAGGACGCCAACATTTAAATGGTGAGGAAGCACTTGCTTTAGCAAGAACACGTCACATTGATAGTGATTATATGCGTGGTCAGCGTCAACAACTTGTTTTGGAAGCAATTGCTCAAAAAGCACTATCTATAAACTCTATTAATAAAATTGGCAGCTTATTAGATGCTGTTGATCACGATTTAAAAACAAACTTAACATTTGATGACATGATGACAATTACGACAAACATTATGGGATCAAACTTAAGGATGGATAAACTCCAAGTAAAAGGTAGCGATAAATATATCGGCGGCATCTACTACTACATTCCTAATGAAAAAAGTGTACAGGACATATCCAAAACATTAAAAGAACATCTCGATGTTACGAATAAAACTGAACATAAAAAATTATAATAAAAAGGCTGCTAGGACTTTCCCAGTAGCCTTTTTATTATAATTTCCAACAAAATACTTCCATTTTCTTACGCAAATAATGACAAAAAGAGACAATTATTACAACAATGTAACATTTTTTATAAAAACATTACACCAATAATTAAAATAATAGTATACTAGTACATAATACTATTTTTATCATTCATACATAAAAAACGAATACATATAACCTTATATATTAACTTTTTGGGGGGAAGTAAATGAAGCTACGTAACTTACTGATTGGTTCTGCTGTCGCAGGTGGAATATTGCTATGTGCAGGTGGGATTGGTGGTTATCAATACGTTTCTAAGTTAAACAAACAACTCGATACAACCGTATTACCGCACACTACATTTGAAGGTACTTCTCTTGATGGTAAAAGTAAAAAAGACGTGCAAGAAATTATTCAACAAAAAGTAGATGAATTAAACAAAAAATCTCTTAACTATGCATTACCGAGTAATACACAAACTTATACGTGGAAAGACTTAGGTGTTGACTATAAAGAAAAAGACATTTTCGAAAAAATCTTTAACGAGCAAAAAGGGAATGTTATGAATCGCTATAACATGCGAAAACAAGCTGAAAACGGCGAGTTAAAACGTGAATATAAACTAACACCTGAACTGAACTCAACAGCTTATGAGGCTTTTATAAAAGAAAAATATAACGAAACATTAAAGGAACCTGTAAACGCTGAATTAAGTGTTTCCGGAACAACAGTAAACATTAGTCAAAGTCAAAATGGCGAAAAAGTTGATAAAGAAAAATTAAAAGAATTAACGGCAAAAGCAATTACTACTGGTACACAAGATATTCAACTTCCAATTGCATCCACAAAACCCGAACGATCTACAGAAGATATAAAAAACATGGGTATTACACAAGTAATCGCTGAATATTCTACTCCTATGGCTGGTCGAAACGGGAGCCAATCCTTTAATGTAAACAAATCTGCTAATACTTTAAGTGGAGCACTCGTAGCACCTGGTGAAACATTTAGTTTCAATGAACGCGTCGGTATTACAGATGCTGCGCATGGCTATAAATCCGCTGCTGTATATTTGAATGGTAAAGTTGTCCAAAGTGCTGGTGGGGGTGTGTGTCAAGTTAGTAGTACGCTATATGGTGCAGCATTACGTGCTGATTTAGGAGTTGTTGCTCGTAGTAACCACTCTATGCCTGTTCATTACTTACCACTTGGCCAAGATGCCGCTGTAGCAGATTATGGACCGGATCTAAAATTCCAAAACAATACGGGAAAATATATTTACATTCAAGCCTTCTCTAATGGTGGCAGTATAACTACACGTATTTTCGGTACACCTACTGGTAAGGACGTAGAAGTTTCATCAAAAGTAATTAGTGATACTGGAAATAAAATTACAGCTGTTACATATAAAAAAGTAACACAAAACGGTCAAGTGATCTCAAATGGCCAAATCTCAAAAAGTGTATACAAAAAGGCGTGATGATTCACGCCTTTTTGTTTTGCAGTAAACGTATAAATGCCTCTATATGTTCCCTCGCCTCTTCTAACGACCATATACGGTTTCCTTGTTTAGCCGCTAATAAAGATCCTTCTTCCCATGCCTTCGCTTGCTTTATATGTAATAGCTCATGTTGTAATTTAGCAACGGTTTCTTGCTCTTCTTCCTCTAAGAACTCAGTCATTACATTGATTATCTCATCCTCATGCACACTTAACGTACAATATGTTTTTAAGAAATATTGAAGTGTTGGATACATACTACTCTCCCTTTCTTACTTGTCTGATGGATAGGAAGTAATGATTTTAAATCCTAATGACCCTGATTTATCTCTTGCTAAAACAGTAACTGTATTCATAAGCTTATCTTTTACACTCATATCTTTCTTTAATACCGTTTTTCCAACAGGAAACGAATGCTTCGTATTTAATACGAGACGATTTTCTTTGGAATTCTTTAACCACTTCTCAATTTCCTGCTCATGCTGTTTCAAACTATCTTTAACAGCTTTTGTTGCCGTCTCTTTATCGTAGTATGTACTTGCGGCCGATACTTTATCTGTACGTAATCGTTCTTTTAGCTGATCTTCTGTCTTTCCGACATGACGTTCTATCGTATGACCATTTTTCGGCGGTCCTTCCATTTCATCTAAAATATTATCATTAATTTTCCCTATTGATGCTGAATCGCTTCCTTTTGGACTTTCTTTTTTCTGTTCTTGTCCTGCACAACCACTTAAAACAAGTATCATCGCAAGTAATCCGCTTAAGAAAATACTCCATAATCGTTTCATCATATCACCTCTTTCATGATTATCGTCATAACTTCACAAAAAGTCAATTTTATATAAAAAAAGCGTACACCAATGATTTGCATGTCGCTTAACAACGAAAAAACTCATTTATTTCATATTACTTGCACAGAAAAGGGGTGAATCAGTCCGTCTACATAATACTGACTTTCTTAAATGTTTTTTTCTAATCTATACTCTATCTTTTTTAAACATTTTACAACTTTCTCAGCTTCTTCCTATCCATGTATGGAATTACCTTCTCTTGATTTAAGAAATAACCGAAAAATATACCCCCTACCTTCCGTACCATATACCTGTAATGGGTATATTTTTCGGTTTTTATTATGAAAATTTATATTTTCTATTAAAATCTACACTTGCCTATACTGATTAAATGTGGTGTAATGCAAAAAAAGACAAAGGACTATAACGATATGCAAGAAATGATTCACAATTTACTCACAGAGCATTACACGATTGCAATTCCACTTAGTATTCTATTCAATATCATCATCAGTTTGGCAGGCTTTATTCCAAGCATATTTTTAACAGCAATCAACATACAGCTTTTTGGCTTAACAGACGGAACAATAATTTCGATCGCAGGCGAAGTATCGGGAGCAATTGTTTCATTTTATTTCTATCGACTAGGTTTTCAAAAATTGGCCCATAACAAAATAAACAACTATCCAAAAGTAGAACGTCTTCTTTATGTACAAGGTAAAGAAGCATTTTTTCTCGTTCTATCATTCCGACTTGTCCCATTTATTCCATCTGGCATTATTACCTTATTTGCTGCGTTAGGAAAAATGTCGTTATTCTCTTTCAGTATTGCAAGTGCAATAGGAAAAGTACCAGCATTATTCATTGAAGTGTATTCTGCATACCATGTAATGAACGGAACAAGCGAAGCGAAGTGGATTATAACGATTGCTGGTTGTATCGGAGTATTATATGTATGGAAGAAGTGGAAGAAAAAATAAAAAAAGGAGCAATTGCTCCTTTTTTATTCTCTATCAAAGGGAGTTGCTGAAAACATTCATTTCACCATAAAAAAATCCCTTATATTTTGAACAAAGGTTGATCAAAACATAAGGGATTTTTAACTTATCTTTCAAAAATTTTATAAAAAGATTGCTTATTTTAACAGGAAAATAAATTATAATAACTACCACTTCTTTATAAGCTTAGAAATTCTCTTTCTATACTATTTTGTTCTAAACGAATGGTAGTAGGTCGCCATTAATGTCATTAACATTGGAATGGTAATGACAAGGGAAAATAAGAAAACTATCGAAAATATTGTACTTAATACACCTGAACTTACCGAATGAACGAAATAACTTACAATCAGCATAGCCATACTAATTGCAACTGCTGACATAACTGGTTGTCTAAGTGTTTTTATTTTCTCCTGTTTTGTTTCTTTATCTGTATAAATTGGTTTTGTACCAGGTTTGGCCTTAAATAGGTGCACATCATAATAACTCGAACAAACATATTCCCAACCTGACAATTCAAACATTTCAATATATTCTTCTAATTCGTTTTCTGCTAATGGTCTTATATCAAGACTAAATATAGTATCTTCAGCAGCACCCTTTTCTAATTCATATCCCATTCGTTTAAAACGTTTCACAATCCATCCTTTTGCAGCATACTTTCTTAGCTTTTTTAAATCTTGTTCTTCTGAAAAAGCAATCCCATTTGACATTATGTATTTTGTTTTCCCCATTTTAGTACTCCCCTTTTAATCCATTTTCAGCAAAATCAAGCATCGTTTTACGTCTCAAAATATCCTGTTCCAACACTTCTCTACCTTTATCTGTCAAAACATATACTTTTCTACGTGAGTCTGAATCATCAAATAATTCAATGTAGGATTCGGTTATTAACTTTTTAATAATTGTATATAGTGATGCGGGCCCAATTACTACTTTCCCCTTTGTTAATTCTTCAATCAAGCTCATCACTGCATAGCCATGTCTTGGTGTTGTAAATCCTGCCATAATATAAAACACAGAATCGGTTAACTGTTCTAATGATTTCATTTTCTCCCTACCTTCATTATATCACTTTGTGATATATCTAAAGATAATATATCACAAAGTGATATGATGAACAATAAAAAGATGGAATGAATATTCAATTTCATTCCATCTTTAAGGGCAATCCTTATCAAACTTTATTTACAATCCACAGGAGTGGAACCTATTTTACACCAACTGCATCATATGACTGCTTCACTGCTGTAACTTCAGCAGAGCTTGCACCATATAAATCAGCTGCAGCTTGTACTAAGCCAGCACGCGCTTGACTAAATGTAGTAGATTCAGTGAGGTATTGTGTATTTGCACGATAATAAATTGCACCTACTTTATCTTTACCAATACCATTCACTGTTACACCATAATGCGTACCACCATTTGCAAGTAAGTAAGCCGCTTTATTGATAATACCGCTGTTCGTATGAACGCCACCATTATCACTTGAACCAGTATAACGCTTAGAATAATGGTCTGGATCACCATATTTTGTTGGGTCACTCATAGAACGAAGTGCATCCCCAGATGTACCAGGCGTATAAATATCCTCTCCAATTTCCCAATCTGGATTACGATTATCACTGTACTCTACTAAAGTACCAAAAATATCAGAAATCGCTTCATTTAATGCTCCTGACTCATTTTGATAAATCAGGTTTGAGCTATATTCTGTAACCGCATGCGTTAACTCATGCCCAATTACATCTAATCCACCTGATAATGCAGTAAATGTATAGCCATCCCCGTCTCCATATACCATTTGTGAGCCATTCCAGAATGCATTATTATATCCACTACTGTAATGAACCGTTGATTTTAACGGTGCTCCAGCGTCATTAAATGAATTACGATTGAACGTCTTTTTATAATAATCATATGTTACTCCTGCATAATAATGGGCATCTACCGCTGCCGCATCACGGCTTGCATTGAAAACGTTATCTGTATCTGCCCACAACGTTCCTGGTAACGTAGTGCGGTTCTTCGCATCATATGTGAAAATCTGCGCTCCACGTGTATTATCTTGTAAATAATAAGTAGATCCAGATAATGTTGTATTAATAGATTTTGTATCTCCTAGTACACCTTTACCTGTCCCAACTTTATTTGTTCCTGTAACAGGTTTTGCAGCTGCTTTCGCATCTTGTTTTGCAACCTCTTGCTTAACTAGCGATTTATTCTCATCTGTTACATGATCAATTGTATTGTATTTATTTAACACTTTACCGCTATCTGCCTCAATGAAATAATAATAGTTACCTGGCTTCGGATCTAAGAAATTTAATTTCACAACATATGCATAAGTTGTATCCTCACCATTTTGATATACATATAAATCCGCTGATGGCTCTACCTCATATTTAGGAGTTAACCCTAGATCTTGCTGTGCGATTTCAATCGCTTTTTTACCTTCAATCTTATTTTTATTTTTTAATTTTTCTTTTTTATCTAGATCCGGTACAACTGTTCCAGATAATACTTTTAATGAACCATCTTTACTAACATGCGCTAGTTGGGTAGACCCCCATACCGGTGTACCTTCATATACTTGTTGCATACGTACCACTGTTGCATCAGTTATAGAATCCTTTTTCACTTGTTTCACTTTGAAAGAATCCTCTGCACTCTTTTCTCCTAACTTATACTCCTTTTTTGCTGCATTTAAATAATCAAACACAACAGATTCTGCTTTCTTTCCAGTTGCTCCTGTTAAATCTCCAGAGATAAACTCAGGTGACTGCACTGCTTCATTGTACTTTTTCGTAGAGAGCACGTTCTTTGAATCTGCAAACGCAGAGCTTGTCCCTCCAAATGTTGTAACTGCCATTCCTGCCGCTAATACAAATGCTAAACTCTTCTTTTTCATATAACCTTCCCCCTAATAAAAAATTTTTTGAAAAAGAGTAGTTTTATATTATCATCTAGTTTCCACTATTTATATACTAAAAATTCAAAAAATTCTTTTCTCAAGTTTTGTAGAATTTTGGGGAGCAATTATTGAGAAAGGCCCTTTCCAATTTGGAAAGGGCCTTTTGGTTATTATTATACATTTACTGTTTGTGATAAATTAGAGTCTAATCCAAAAGTATCAGGTTTACTCGTATATTGCACACCACCTACCACGGTAAATACTACTGCGACCACTAAAATTCCTGCTAATATTTTTTTCATTTTAACCCTCCTTATGATCTTCTAACACTTCAATAACTAACTTATAATATCGATTACTTTCTTCAAAATGTAGTAACCGAGCGAAATATTCCGCAAGCTCTATATATACTTTCTTTAATTCAATTTTATTTCCTGCCGACTTATAAAAAGGAATAGCTTCTGCTTCCAAAAATGATTTATAGGCTTTTGCGTCTTCAAAATATTTATACCGAAGCATGAGAAGTAGATATAACTTTGTATTAAATCTTTCTTCCTGCTTAGCAGCAATAACTCCCTTATCAATCCATTCTTTCGCTTCTTCTAGCTGCTCTAGTTTAATGCATTGTAATGCCATTTCATATAATGTATCTATATAATTTAAATCTATTTGATTCTGAAATTGCAAACTTTTTAAATAGCATTCTTTCGCCCGCTGATACTGTCTTTTTTTATAGTATATATTTCCAATGTTACTTAAAGTAATAGCTATAAGTACATCTTCGTCTGCAAAAGATGATGCTTCTCTCAATATACTTTCGTACATTTCCAAAGCCTCTTTATATTGACCTTTTTCCGCATAACTTAGTGCAATAAGAATTTGACAGTTAATCACATTCCTAAACTTGTATTCACCTCGAAATCCCTCTAATGCAACATTAGCAAAATGCAGTGCAAGATGATGAATTTCTAAATGAGTATATGTAAGAGCAATATTATAATAAATCCCAGTTTCATAATACCCTTGTTCTTTAGCCATCACTTCTGTCTCTAGTAAATAATCGAGGCCATCTTTCCACTTATATTGCAAACAATATAATATCCCTCTACTATACGTATATAACATTTTTTGAAACGGAGAATACTTCTTATACATTTTTCTCAACTTCTCTAGTTCTTCTTCAAGTGCAGGAAGATCTCTTTTCATAATTAAATAACGAGTATAGAGTAATTTATAATAGTTTATGATTTCAAAATCTAAAACATGCTTCATTTCACCTTGTAACTCATTATATATGCGTTCAACTTGCCCTTTGTCCAAATGAACTAACGCGTTTAACCAATCATCTAACTTCTCTTTCACTTCTTCTTCTACATCTCTCAAATCCGACACAGCAATCTCTAACCTCGCGCAGAGCAGCTGCAAGATTTCTTCTGATGCTTCTATCTTTCCATTTTCAATCTTACTTAAATATGAGACGGAACAAATGCCCTGACATAATTCTTCTTGTGTCATTTTTTGCTGCAGTCGCTTATAAAAAACTTGTTTCCCGATTTTCTCTAATGTTTGTTGCATTGTCCTCCTCCATTCTCATTTACCCCCACTACTTTAATAATACATAAAAATGCCAAAAATATAAATTGATAAATGTAAATTTTCTAAACATTTTTCGCCCTTTGTCGCTATAACTGTTATATTATATGTATAACAGTTATAGCGACAAAGGAGGTGCAGCATGTTTATAACGATTAACATACAGTCTGATATTCCAATATACGAACAACTCGTTCATCAAATTATCGAAGGAATTGCCAAAGAAGAACTAAAAGAAGGCGAAACTTTACCTTCTGTTCGATTACTTGCTTCTGATTTAGGTGTAAATATGCTCACTGTTAATAAAGCGTATCAGCTGCTAAAACAAAAAGGATTTATTCAAATTCATCGACAAAAAGGAGCTACTGTAAATACAACACAATTACATGATAACTCCGCATTTTTTGAGAGGAGTGAACTAAATCTACAACCATTTATAGCAGAAGCAAAATGTCGTGGTATTTCAAAAAAAGCACTCTTGCAATTTGTACAATCTTTAGCGAATCATTTTGAATGGGAGGAAACAAAACATGGACATATGGATTAATATCATTCTATTTGTAGCGATACTAGCACCATTTTTCCTCATTATTACTTTTACACCACAAATGACTCCAAATATATATAGTTTTGGTATCCGAATCCCCGAAAACGCATATAACTTAGATGAAATTGTCCTCTTGCGTAAAAAATTTCGGAACACCCACTTGCTTTTCAGCTTGTTATTTACAATCTTTTTCATCAGTATTTCAGTATATTTTTCAAATGAAGCAGCACAAGCAACAGGCCTTATTATTTGTATTATCGGATTTCTAATTGCCGATTTTTTTATTTATTTACATTGTCATAAAAAAATGAAAGTCATCCGAAATAATATGAATTGGGCTATTGAAAAAAAGCAACCTATTGTAATTGATACATCTTTTCGAAATGAAAAATTAACCTATTCTAACGGATTATTTTCCATTCATGCATTCATATGTTTTATAACAATTCTTATTACTATCTCGTTCTATCCTGAATTGCCAAATCAAATTCCAACGAAATTCAATTGGGATGGCACTATAACAACCTATAGTGAAAAAACAATCGGGCTTTTCTCTGTTTTTCCACTTATTCAATTCGTAACAATTCTGCTTTTTATGGGTATCAATATACTATTAAAACGCGCTAAGCAACAACTCAATGTTCAAAATGCAGATGCATCTAAAATTTCTAGCATTCAATCCCGCAGAAAGTGGTCATTATTTATGATTGGATCTTCCTTGCTGTCTGTATTTCTATTCACTTTGTTCCAAATTTCTTATATCGTTCCATTTTCACCTCTTAAATTAATCATTAGCACCATTATCATAACTACAATAACAATTACTTGGGCAATCATTATTGCACGAAAACCAATAAATCAAGATACTTTATCAAGCAATGAAAATTTTTCTATTCAACAAGATGATGATCATTTTTGGAAACTGGGACAATTTTATTACAATCGAAATGATCCTACACTCATGTTAGAAAAGCGCTTTGGACTTGGATGGACTTTCAATTTCGCTCGCCCCATAGCATGGGGGATTTTATTCGGTCCTCTCGTGCTCATTTTTGGAATTGTTCTATTAACTGCATAATCCCGGGTAAAATCTACTCTTAATTGAAGTAGCTGCTTTGGCATAAAGTGAAACTTTAATCAGAGGGGGCTTCATCCCCCTCTGATTATTAGCCGGACAATGCTTTCGCTGAATTTTGAGGTGAAAGTATTACTGCCGGTTAATGCGGGATAAACTACAAATAAACGATATAATATAACCAAATTACGGAGGTGTTTTCACAATGAATCATTATAAAGATGATAGTTACGCCTTACACACAGATTTATATCAAATCAACATGGCTTATACATATTGGAAAGACAAGATTCATAATCGCCGTGCTGTTTTTGATTTATATTTCCGAAAGCTCCCATTCGAAAATGGTTACGCCATTTTTGCTGGTCTTGAAAAAATTATAGAATACATAGAGACTTTTCGTTTTACCGAAAGTGACATCGCTTATTTAAAAGAACTACAATTTGAAGAAGAGTTCCTACATTATTTACAAAACATGAAATTTACTGGGACAATTCGTGGTATGCAAGAAGGAGAAGTTGTTTTTAATAACGAACCATTATTGCGTGTTGACGCACCTCTTGGTGAAGCTCAAATTATTGAGACCGCCTTGTTAAATATTGTGAATTACCAAACATTAATCGCTACAAAAGCAGCTCGCATGAAACATGCAGCGGACAATGATGAACTCTTAGAGTTTGGTACCCGCCGCGCTCACGAATTTGACGCTGCCCTTTGGGGTACACGAGCGGCCTTTATCGGTGGATTTTCTTCTACAAGCAATGTCCGTGCTGGAAAACGCTTTGGTATTCCAGTTGCTGGTACGCATGCTCATTCCTTTGTCCAAGCGTATCGTGATGAATATGTTGCATTTAAAAAGTATGCTGAAACGCACCAAAAATGTGTTTTTCTCGTTGATACATATGATACGTTAAAATCTGGTGTACCAAATGCGATTCGCGTTGCTAAGGAATTCGGTGACCACATTGATTTTTATGGCATTCGTCTCGATAGTGGCGATATGGCTTATTTATCAAAAGAAGCACGAAAACTACTTGATGCAGCTGGGTTTACAAATACAAAAATTATTGCTTCTAGTGATTTAGATGAATATACAATTATGCATTTAAAATCACAGGGAGCAAAAATTGATGTATGGGGCGTCGGAACAAAACTGATTACATCATTTGAACAACCTGCATTAGGCGCTGTCTATAAATTAGTTGCGATTGAAGATGCAAATGGCATATTAAATGACACAATTAAAATCTCTTCTAACCCTGAAAAGATCACAACACCAGGATTAAAACGAATTTATCGAATCATTAATCGCGTGAACAATCATGCAGAAGGTGATTATATCGCTTTAGAATCCGAAGAACCTCAACAGGAAGAGCGTTTAAAAATGTTCCATCCTGTTCATACGTATATTAGTAAATTCGTAACAAACTTTGAAGCACGCGAGCTTCATCATGCCATTTTCACAAATGGTAGAAGAACATACGAATTACCAAATATATTAGACATTCAAAAATACACTAAAAGCAGCTTAGCACTATTCTGGGAAGAATATATGAGAACGCTAAATCCCGAAGAATATCCTGTAGATTTAAGTCAAGAGTGCTGGGATCATAAAATGAATTATATTCAAACAGTACGAGATCAAGTTGCAAAAAATATACAAAAATAAAAAGAGAAGCCTTCGCTTCTCTTTTTATTTTACAAATCTTTCACTCTAAGCACACGCATCGCGTTCAATACAGCAAGTAATGTAACACCCACGTCTGAGAAAACTGCTTCCCACATTGTTGCAATTCCGAATGCACCAAGTAATAGGACAAGCCCTTTTACACCAAGTGCAAAGATAATATTTTGCCATACAATATTGCGTGTACGTTTGGCAATTTTGACAGCCGTTGCGATTTTAGAAGGTTCATCTGTCATGATTACAATATCCGCTGCTTCAATCGCTGCATCAGATCCTAATCCACCCATCGCAATTCCGACGTCTGCCCTTGCTAATACTGGTGTATCATTAATACCATCGCCAACGAACGCAATTTTTTCTTTTGCTTGTTTTGCCCCATCAATTTTTTCAATTTCTTCTACTTTTTGCTGTGGCAATAATTCAGCATGAACTTCATCTAAACCAAGCTCTTTACCAACCGCTTCTCCAACTAACTTTGCATCACCTGTTAACATGACTGTTTTCTTAATCCCAAGCTCTTTTAATTTTTGAATCGCTTGTTTTGAGTCCTCTTTCACTTCATCCGAAATGACAATATACCCTGCATATGCACCATCTACAGCAACGTGAACAAGAGTACCTACAGTTTGTGGCTGCTCAAATGTAATGCTTTCTTTTTTCATTAATTTTGCATTACCTGCAAAAATTTCTTTACCTTGCACTTTTACAACTGTACCATGACCAGAGATTTCACTATAATCTTCAATCATATTTTCATCAATTGATTTTCCATAGCTACTCCGAATAGATTGCGCAATTGGATGATTTGAGTACACTTCTGCAAATGCCGCATACTCAAGAAGCTCTTCTTTTGTAGTTGTTCCACTTGGCTCCATCTTCGTTACTTTGAAAACACCTTTTGTTAATGTTCCTGTCTTATCAAAGACGATATATTTCACATCATTTAGCGCTTCTAAATAGTTACTACCTTTGATTAAAATCCCGTTTTTAGATGCTCCACCAATACCGCCAAAGAATCCAAGTGGAATGGACACCACTAACGCACAAGGACAAGAAATAACAAGGAATACTAAAGCTCGATAAATCCAATCTGAGAATGTAGCACCTTCTAAAATGAGAGGTGGAACAAACGCTAGTACTGCAGCTGTAATTACGACAGCTGGCGTATAGTAACGAGCAAATTTCGTAATAAAGTTTTCTGTTGGTGCTTTTCGACTACTTGCATTTTGCACTAAGTCTAAAATTTTAGATACTGTAGATTCACCAAACTCTTTCGTTACCTCAATTGTCAATACACCATTTTGATTCACGAAACCACTTAATACATCATTACCAACCTCTACTTCACGCGGTACAGATTCGCCTGTTAACGCTGAAGTATCTACCATCGATGCTCCTTCAACTACTTTTCCATCTAACGGTACTTTCTCACCTGGTTTTACAATAATGTAGTCACCGATTTTAACATCTTCTGGTGAAATTTGTTTTGTTTCGTTTCCAACTTTCACGTTTGCATAATCAGGACGAATATCCATTAATGAAGTAATTGATTTTCGAGAACGATTTACAGCGATACTTTGGAATAATTCACCTACTTGGTAAAAGAGCATAACAGAAACTGCTTCTGGATACTGCCCAATCGCAAAAGCTCCAAGTGTGGCAATCGCCATTAAAAAGTTTTCATCAAATACTTGGCCGCGTGTTATATTTCTTACAGCTCGCCAAACGATATCTCCACCAATTAGTAGGTACGCAATAACAAAAAGTGGAATTGTCATCATTTGTGGTAATCCCGCTAGTGCAGCTATCCCTGTTAAAACGCCACCAATTGCTAAACGCCAAATCATTTTCTTCACATTTCCTTCACCATGGTCGTGGCTATGATTATGGCTTTCCTTCTCTTCGCGAACAACTTTTACATCTGGTTCTAACTTATGAACAATCATTTTGATATCTTGTACTGTCGTTTCAAGTTCTTTTTTATTTGCAACTTCTATTTTTAATTTCTTCGATACAAAATCCACTGTAGCATTTGAAACAGAAGGCATTTCCTTTACCTTTGTTTCAATCTTCATCGCACAATTCGCACAATCTAATCCTTCTAATACAAATACTTCTTTCGCAACTTTTGATTGTTGTTCTTCCTGTACTTTAATATGAGGCTCTAATTTCGTAACAAGTTGCATCGCCTCAGTAATAACATGTTTTTCGTTATTTTGTTCTGTTTCTAACACCATTGTCTTAGTTGCGAAGTTCACGGAACAAGATAAGACATCATCTAATCCCCCAACGCCTTTTTCGATTTTCATCGCACAGTTCGCACAATCCAGTCCTTCTAACACAAGTTTTCGTTTCACTAGTGGTTCTGCCATCTTTCTCCCTCCTTGTGCTTTTATTTTCTATTCTTCTTCATTTACGTGTTCAAATGCTTGCTCAAAGATACCGATTACGTGATGGTCCGCCAATGAATAATAAACCACTTTTCCCTCTTTACGGTTTTTCACAAGCTTTGCTTGTTTTAATACACGAAGCTGATGTGAAATAGACGACTGTGTCATTCCAAGTAAATATGCTAAATCACACACGCACATTTCTGCTTCAAATAATGCGTGTAAAATTCTCGTACGTGTACGGTCGCCTAACACTTTAAATAACTCAGCTACTTTACTTAAGCTTTCATCATTCGGAATTGTTTGTTTCACTTGATCCACAACGTCTTCATGGATAATCGTTTGAGAACACGCCTCTTGGCATGTTTCCACTTTATTTTCAGCCATTATAGCTCACCTCTTTATCTAAACATATGAACAGCCATTCATATATCTTATACCTTTATTATATGAGCGTCCGTTCATATGTGTCAATAAAATCCACAATCATTTTTTCGAACATTTTGTTCACATTTAAACGAAAGCATATATAACATATTCTCCTCACACTTTATATGCTTCATACAAAAGAGGATGTTGCTAAAACCGTATCCCTTTAGCACATCCTCTTTATTCTTATCTATTCACTCTTCACAGCATCAACAATTAAAGAAACAAACCCTAACTTTCCGTCCTGATTTCTATAATCAAAACGCTTAGAACGATAAATAAACCCTTTCTTCTCATCCCAATCATTATAATGAAACTCTCCATCTTCATCACAATACTCCAAAAGTTTCACCTGAAACCCCGCACTCTCAAACATAGATGTCATCGTTTTATAATTATGAACAATTTTATGGCTCGCTGCTGGATGATCTAACGGTCCAGGTCCTCCAACTTTTACCCCTTCTTGGTATTCTTCATCTGGGAAAAAGCGATCCGGAACCGCACATCGAATATAACCACCCGGCTTCAAAAATTCATAGCATACTTTCGCTGCTTCTATGCCTTCTTCATATGATAAATGTTCCCATACATGCTCTGCTAAAATTACTGCTAAAGAGCTAGGATCAAACTTTTTTATCCAATCTTCTCTTTTTAATAAATTTAATTCTTCTTCATTTGTATGTAACCAACCCGGGTTATTGTTAAATTCCCCTGCACCCACAACGATTTTTAATTCTTCTTTTACAACCATCATTTCACCCCTTTGAATATTTCAACATACAAATTCCATAAGTTGCTATTTTCTCCTCCTTTGGCCAAAAGAAAAAGCCTTGCGCGCTCCCTAGACGCACAAGGCTTACATGTTTTATATCCCCTTAATTAGCTTTTTCTAAGCTATCTTGCGAACTTTCATCTTCTTTTAAATGACTGTGTTTTTTCGAATAAACAAAGTATACGACTACTCCAATTGCTAACCAAGCACCGAAGTATATCCATGTCGTTAATGGTAAGTTTACCATTAAGAATAGACAGCACACGATTGAAATGATCGGTAAAGTTGGCACAAGTGGCACCATAAATCCACGCTGTAATTTCGGATGTGTTTTACGAAGAAGGATTACTGATACACCAACCATCGCAAATGTTAATAACGCTCCAATATTCGCTAAATTCGACAATTCTTTTAAATCGATAAATCCAGCAATTAAAGCACTACCGATTCCTGTTAACCAAACTGAAAATGTTGGCGCTTCTGTCTTCTTGTTAATTTTCGCGAAAGATTCTGGCAATAAACCGTCACGGCTCATAGCGAAGAATACACGTGTTGTTGCGTAGATGTATGCAAAAATTACAGCCATAATACCAATTACAGCTCCAATAGCAATTACACCAGCCACTTTATCTTGCCCTACAACTTCCAGTACATAAGCCATCGCTTCTGGTACATCTAATTCTTTATAAGAAACCATACCAGTCATAACAAGACAAACCGCAACATAAATGATCGTACAAATAACTAACGAAGCAATGATACCAATTGGAAGGTCACGCTGTGGATTTTTTACTTCTTCTGCTGAAGTTGCTAATGCATCAAATCCTAAGAAAGCAAAGAATACTGCTGCTCCCCCCGCGAAAACTCCACTTAAACCGTACGGTGCAAATGGTACCCAGTTTTCTGGTTTCACGTAAAATACACCGACTGCGATGAATAAAACAACAATACCAATTTTAATTAATACCATTATATTATTCACACGCTTACTTTCTTTCGTACCTCGTGATAATAGCCAAGTTATCACCAATGTAACAATAACTGCTGGTAAGTTCACCATACCACCTTGCGATGGAATCGTTAACAAGGCTTTTGGAATTTCAATTCCCAATCCACTTACTAAGTTATTGAAGTAACCTGTCCATCCACCAGCTACGGCCGCTGTTGTTAGAACATATACTGACAATAATGTCCATCCCATTAAATGAGCTACAAACTCACCGATTGTTGCATATGAATAGGTATACACACTACCTGATACCGGAAGCGTAGATGCAACTTCTGCATAACATAATGCTGCAAACCCACAAACAATTGCTGCAATCATAAATGAAAAAATAACTGCTGGACCAGCATCTCTCGCTGCTACTAATCCAGTTAATACAAGAACTCCTGTACCGATTATCGCACCAATCCCTAGCATTGTTAGGTCGAATGCCCCTAAAGTTTTAGACAAAGTCTTACTTTTACTTTCCCCTAACAATTGCGTAACGGATTTCTTTTTAAATAGGTTGGCCACGATGTATGCCCCCTTTTACTAAGAAGAGCTAAGAGGTTTCTCTCTTAGCTCTTATCATGTTGTATTAAATATTGTTCGATTGTTTTTTTGTATTATGCTTCAATTAGCAAGATACAGTTTCTACTTCTAATAATTCTTTCGCACCTTTGTATTCTACACCGTGAGCTTCTGCAACTGCTTCGAATGTTACGTAGCCATTTAAAGTGTTAATACCTTTTAATAGTGCAGAATTACTTAAGCAAGCTTCTTTGTAACCTTTGTTTGCAATTTGTACTGCGTATGGTACTGTTACGTTTGTTAATGCAAGAGTTGATGTACGTGGAACCGCACCCGGCATGTTTGCAACTGCATAATGAACAACGCCATGTTTTTCATAAGTTGGGTTATCATGAGTTGTAATGCGGTCAGTTGTTTCGAAAATACCACCTTGGTCAATTGCGATATCTACTACAACAGAACCTGGTTCCATTGATTTAATCATTTCTTCTGTTACAAGTTTTGGCGCTTTTGCACCTGGAATTAATACCGCACCGATTACAAGATCAGATTCTTTTACAGCTTCTGCAATATTGTATGGGTTAGACATTAAAGTTTTCACTTGGTTACCGAAAATGTCATCTAATTGACGAAGACGTTCTGCACTTAAGTCGATGATTGTTACATCCGCACCTAGTCCAACTGCAATTTTAGCAGCATTTGTACCAGCTTGTCCACCACCGATAATTGTTACTTTACCACGTTTTACCCCTGGAACGCCTGCTAGTAAGATACCTTTACCGCCTTTATTTTTCTCAAGGAATTGTGCACCAATTTGTGCAGACATACGACCAGCTACTTCACTCATAGGTGCAAGTAATGGTAAAGAACGGTTGTCTAATTGTACTGTTTCGTAAGCGATAGCTACAACTTTCTTTTCAATTAAAGCTTTTGTTAATTCTGGTTCTGGAGCTAGATGTAAATATGTGAATAAGATTAAACCTTCGCTGAAGTGTTTGTATTCGCTTTCAATTGGTTCCTTAACTTTCATTACCATATCCATGTTCCAAGCTTCTTCAGCTGTGTCAACGATCTTTGCACCTGCTTCAATGTACTCAGCATCTGTGAAACCAGATCCTAAACCTGCACCCTTTTGAATGAATACTTCGTGGTTGTTTCGAACTAAATGCACAACACCAGCTGGTGTCATTGCCACACGGTTTTCGTTGTTTTTAATTTCTGTTGGTACCCCAATACGCATAATGAAATGCCCCCTTATAATTAACAGAAAAAAGGAATTCTTTTTTCTTTTTTTAATAATTAATAACTTATGTCCTTATTCTAGCATAACTTCAAAGTTATGAAAACGCTAACATATCAGATTTTAAAAGTTTTTATATTTCGAATAGTGTAAATATAAAGAACTTTATTTTTAAGGGGTTTTCTCCTATTCCGTTTATCTATTACTCTCTTTTTATTATAACCTTTGTAATTCAGCGTTAACCTTTTATTATTTGACAATAATATAACAATGCAAAAATCCAACACAAATCGCATACATATGCACTTCGAGTTCCCTGTAACATTTTAGAAGTATATTCTTTTTATGGAAAGTGAAACTTCCATCAGTGGAGGTTTTTTTCATCCTCCACTAATAGAAAACCCTCACCAATCGGGTTTTTACAGGCAATTTCTTCCCATCTATCCTCTTCGCTTTTCGTATTGCTGTTTTTCACTATATACCTCAAAGAAAAATGCTGTTCTCACGTTTATTTATAATAATATAACAATGTAAAATCAACACTCCCGCATACATTTACACTTTATAGTCCCTGTAATATTTTAAAGATGTATCCTTTTACAAAAAAAGCTACTGGTATTTAACCAGCAGCTGGATAACTCATAAATAACTTTGAAAATAAATCTTCTGTTGTTTCTATAATCTTATCAATCATATCCGTTTCATTCTCTTCTTGCTCTTTCATCATCTTAATCGTTTCTTGGGCATCTTTAGGGTAATCTGTAATAATTCCATCTACATTGAGCTTATAATATTCGCTTAAATTCTCCATATCGTTCACAGTCCATACATAGATCGGTTTATTTAATTTGCGGGCTGATTTTACTAGACTCTTGTTTAGCATATATTCTTCTGCTACGTAAAAGTCTGCTTGAACGTATTTTAAATTCGCTCTACTTGCATATAATACATATCCTACTTTTATGTCTGGATTTGCACGTTTAAATTCTTTAATGAGCGGATAGTGCAATGTTTGAATGACACATTGTTTTTCAAAGTCATTATCCTTAATTGTTTTTAATACCTTCTTTACAAAATCTTTTTCATTCTCATTCCCATGCAGCTTCACTTCTATATTAAGTTTTATTTTGTTTTTCGCAAGCTTAATCATCTCATCAAGTGTACTAATTTTCCCCGTGAACCCATCTTGACTAAGAGTAAGTTTCCGTAGTTCATCCATCGTTAAGTCTGACACTTGTACATTCGCATTGGCAAGACGCTTTAATTTCAAATCATGTATCACTGCCAATTCACCATCTTTTGTCTGCAATACATCAATTTCAGCATAATCTGCCTTTGCATCAATCGCACCTTGCACTGCCTCTTTCGTATTCTCTACTCCTTTTGAACCATATCCACGATGAGCCATAATCACTGGATCTTTATAAGAATTCGAAATAAACGTTGCAATGAATGCAACTACCATACCAACTGTGAAAACCCCAACAATATATACACCGATAAACTTCAAACGATGCTTTTTAAAAAAGCATTTATCTGCTTTTGTTTTGGAATAATCTAAGCCCTCTTCTAATAAAACATCTTCAATTGAAACCTTTTGTAAATATAACCTTGTCAATGCCATAATATAAAACGGTGTGACAATAAAACCAAGTAAATACAATGTACTCGTTAAAAATACCGATAGCGTTGATTCTGCTAATAAGGCAAATGTTCCTTTTGGGTTTGTAAATTCATATACACCCCATAAAAATAGCAAGTATATACCCGTAAATAAAACAAATACGATTCCGATTGAAACCAAAAAGACAACTAAAAAGAACAACACTTTAAAGAAACTTTCTTTTACTAAATTTGCACTTTTACGTGCGGCTGTGCGAAATGGCTTTTCTTCTAAAACAATGATAGGTAAAACGAAGATCCACCGAAGATTCAAGTATGTAACTACAGCAAAGAAAGTGTAGTAACCTACTTGTCCCATTGTCGTTTTAAACAATTCACCTGTAATAAAATTTGGAATTTGAATTTCTGGAATTAGTGCAGATTTAAATCCCAAATTTAACAGAGGTAACAATACAACGGCATACAAGATAAACCCTGGCAAACAATATGTGAAAAGAGATGGTAAATACGTTACCGTTTTATACAAAATTGGACGCAGTTTCACCTTTTGCCTTTTATGTGCAAAATACGAAATAATAATAAGCACTGCAAACTCCGTAAAAATGAGAAAAAGTGCCAATAACGATACAATTAATATAGCTGCGATACCATATGGAGTTTTCAAAAAAGCAAGCAATTCATCATTTGTCGCATTTGCATAGCCGCCCCAATACAACAACTTATTAATAATCATACCGAATAGAGGTATAAATACAATAGCTGCTAATAATTTATAAACAAGTTGAAACGTCAATACATTCCAAAAAGCAAATTGTACCGTTTGAAAGGAATGTTTCATGACCCCTGGTATAGATAGTCTTTTACGATGTAGCATAAATTCCTCCACATTCTAAAATTATATTTGAGATGGATTCCATATTTCCATTTAAAATCCATCTTCTTATAATAATATATTCCGCTTAACATGAACACTGTTATACATCCACAAAAAAGAGTGATGGCTACCTTTCCATCACTCTTTCCCTCTTTTATTTTTTCTCTAATCCTTGTCCAAACGCTTTTAAAAAACTAAACCCAAAAGTAATGGCTCTATTAATATCGGGATCTTTTAGCACTTTAAAGAAGTCCATAACTTTTGTTTTCTTACCTTTTTGTAACTCTTCTGTTGCAAACTGTAACCCTGTAACTAAACTAGATGTAATCTGTTTTGTTATTTCTGGATCGACAGAAGATAATGCTTCTCCTGCTCCCATCATATTATTTAATGCATTTTTTACTGGTTCACGATTTAATTGCTCAACTGCAATTTTAGAAACGTCTTCTTTCGCGGCCAGCAGACTGATTGCTGCATCTAATATACCTGCTTGCTGCAGCTGTGATAACAACTGCATTGTTTCTTCTACCGCCTCACGGTTCTCCGCTAATTGTGTTAACAGTTCATCTGATAACTGTTGTTTCTTTTCTTCTTCTGTAATGACCTTTTTCTGAATCAATGTAATCTCTTTTGCCACGTCCTTCGCCCCCTAGTTGTGATCCACAAGTGATACGTATTGTTTTCGTTGCCATTTCTGCTGAATTTCAACACCATTTTGCGGATGACGTTTTTTACCTCTTGGGTTTGAATCAGGAAGTGGACGATTACCTTTTTCACGTAATACGCGCATTTTCACCATCGTTTGTTTATAAGCTGGTGTACAAGTATATAGGTCCGTCGCTGTTCCTGTTAAAATATTAATCGCTTCTTCATTTACTGTCGCATGCATCGGTAAATATAACTCGTTTCCAGTTACACGGTCTGTGATAAGTGCCTGTACTTTGATTTTCCCAAACGGTGATGCTAGTTCTACAAGGCCACCATCTTTCACATTCCGCTCTGCAGCAAGCTCTGGTGAAACCTCAACAAACACCTCAGAAATTTTAGATAAAATCCCTACTGATTTATTTGTCATGTTTCCTTCATGGAAATGTTCTAACATACGACCATTATTTAATAATAAATCGTATTCTTCCGGTGCCACAACTGGTGGTATCCATTCATCTAGTGATAGACGCGCTTTTTTGTCAGGGAAATTAAAGCCATCAACATATAATAATGGTGTGTCACTACCATCATGGCTACCCCAACATAAACTATTCCATCCTTCTAAACGATCATATGTTGCTTGTGAATAATACGGCGCGAGTGATGCGATTTCATCCATAATTTCACTTGGGCTTTCATAATTCCAATCACCACCGAGGGCACGGGCTACTTTTTGCAGGATCCACCAATCTGGTTTCGAATCACCGAGCGGTTTCATAACTTCATATAAACGCTGAATACGACGCTCTGTATTCGTAAATGTTCCTTCTTTTTCTAGACTTGGTGCTGCTGGTAAAATAACATCAGCAAAACGAGCTGTTTTTGATAAGAATATGTCTTGAACTACAAGGAAATCGAGATTACTTAAAATGTGTTGCACATGATTTGCATTGGAATCGACTAATGCCATTTCTTCTCCCATTACATACATACCACGTAGTTTTCCTTCCTCTGCAGCCGCAAGCATTGCAATGTTATTCAGCCCTGGCTCTTTTGGAATTTTAGTACCATATGCTTTTTCAAATTTCGCACGAAGTGTATCATCTGACACTGCTTGGTAGCCTGGAAGCCAATTTGGTAATGTTGCCATATCACAAGCACCTTGTACGTTATTATGACCACGGAGTGGATATGCACCAGCACCTGGGCGACGGTAGTTACCAGTTACAAGAAGTAAGTTTGAAATTGCCGCAGACGTTGTACTTCCACCTGTATTTTGCGTAACGCCCATACCCCAAAGTACACAAGTACCATCTGCTTCGTATACCATGCGAGCCATTTCTTTTAATGTATCTTTTGAAATACCTGTAATATTCTCCGTATAATCAAGTGTATATTTCTCTAACATTTTGCTGTATTCATCAAAGTTCTTCACATTTTCATCTAAGAATTTCTTATCGTGCCAACCTTGATCAATAATATATTTTGTTATTCCCGCAAGCCATACATAATCAGTTCCTTGGCGCGGATGAACAAATAGGTCCGCACGCTCTGCCATTTCATGCTTACGTAGGTCAGATACAATCAGTTTTTGCTCATGTAATTTGTGGGCACGTTTCACACGAGTAGCAAGTACAGGATGCCCTTCCGTTGGATTCGCCCCCACAATGATAACAAGACCAGCTTCCGCAATATCTTTCACTGTCCCTGCGTCTCCACCTATACCAACAGTTTTTGTTAAACCATCGCTTGCTGGAGATTGGCAATAACGGGAACAGTTATCTACATTATTTGTTCCATATATTTGACGAGCTAACTTTTGCAGCAAATAGTTTTCTTCATTTGTTACTTTTGAAGAAGAAATAAAGCCAAATGCATCGTTACCATATTCAGATTTAATATGTTGCATATTGGATGCAACAACCTCTAAAGCTTCTTCCCACGATGCTTCAACGAACATATCTCCTTGACGAATCAATGGTTTCGTAATACGGTCTTCACTATTTACAAAGTCCCAACCAAATTTTCCTTTTACACATGTAGAAATCCCGTTTACTGGTGCGTCTGATACAGGTTGAACTTTTAAAATTTGACGGTCTTTCGTCCATACTTCAAACGAGCAACCCACACCGCAGAATGTACAAACTGTTTTTGTCTTGTTAACCTTCGTTTTACGCATTGCAGATTCAACCTCTGAAACTGCTAAAATACTACTGTATCCAGGTTCTACATCCTTTACAAAATCAATCATTGGATCTAACACATCCGGTTTCAATCCAGTCATAAACCCAGCTTCTCCAAGCATAGATTTTTCCATTAATGCATTACAAGGACAAACTGTGACACATTGTCCGCAACTAACGCAAGATGAATCGTTAATACTTACGCCGTTATCCCAAATTACACGAGGACGATCTAAGCTC
Organism: Bacillus sp. UNC437CL72CviS29; assembly: GCF_000482345.1. NCBI lineage: Bacteria > Bacillati > Bacillota > Bacilli > Caryophanales > Bacillaceae > Bacillus > Bacillus sp. UNC437CL72CviS29. The sequence continues at coordinate 553,990 of NZ_KI535303.1, forward strand.
CAATCAATTGATAACGTTTCGTTAACTTGTAAATTTTGACATACTTCTACACATTGTCCACAAGCAATACATTGGTTTGGATCATAACGGTAAAATGGATGAGTCATGTCCACTTCTTTTGCACTAACTTTCGGTTCATATGGATATTTCTGCTCTTCTATCTCCATCATATGTACCGTATTATGAACTTTACAGTTACCGTTATTATTATCACATACTGTACAATACAATAAATGGTTCTCTAATATTCTATCCATCGCTTCCGTTTGCGCCGATTTTGCACGCACTGATTTTCTTTCAATCTGCATGCCATCTTCCAATTGCGTTGAACAAGCACGCAGCAATTTCCCATCTACTTCCACAATACACGTATCACAAGTTTGAATTGGATCCACCTCTGGTACATGACAAATTTGTGGATGCTCTAAATTACTCTCGTTAAATAGTTGCAGTATCGTTTTTTCACCAGATGAAAGAAATTCTTTTCCATCTACAGTTACACGAACTGTTTGTTCTGCCATAGTTCCCCTCTCCTTACAACTAACTGTACAATATATTTTTGAATCCGTTTTCAAAAATATATCGCTATACATTTTTTTGAAACGCCCTGTTGAAACTCTATCTTAGAAGTCGATTCTTGATGCTATAAGGTATAAAAATGCCACTATTCTACTATTCTATTATATCTCACACATACAATAATAACCAAATAATATAGAGAAACTGAAAACAAACATAAAATCTTTCTTTTTAGCTGAGAGAGAGCATCCACCCATGCATAGAAATAGATAACAGATGCTTTTATTTTTTTTATGTTTTATGATAAATAGTAAGAAAAATACATATGAAGGGGAAAATACTATGGGGCCTGTTCAAGAAACATGTAAAATGGTACGTTATCAAACTGGAACATTCCTCGAACAAGAAGATGAAATTGTCACAGAATATCCTGTAACAATTAAATTGAACGGGGAAGAATACGTAACAGTTGTATGTACTCCAAATTATATTGAAGATATGGTAATAGGTTTTTTAATTTCTGAAGGAATTATTGCTTCTTACGAAGGCATTGATGAGCTGTGGATACAGAAAGACAAAGGTGTTGTCCATGTAAAAACATCACAGATCAATCCGCTCTATCAAACACTATATAACAAACGATATGTCACTTCTTGTTGCGGAAAAAGTAGGCAAGGTTTTGTATTTGTAAATGATGCAGCAAAAGCAAAAACTTTACATGATATCCATGTAACAATGACTCCAGAAGAGTGCTTTCATTTAATGAATACCTTACAGCAATCTTCCACTACGTTTCATCAAACAGGCGGAGTTCATAATACCGCCCTTTGCGATCGAAATACCATTCTCATATCAAGAATGGATATCGGTAGACATAATGCATTAGATAAAATATATGGTCATTGTTTACGTAATGATATCCCAATCGAAGGAAAAATTATTGCATTTAGTGGCCGAATCTCATCTGAAATTTTACTAAAGGTTTCTAAAATCGGTTGCGAAATCGTTCTTTCTAAATCAGCTCCAACAAAATTAGCTTTGCAACTTGCTCATGATTTAGGCATAACAGTGGTCGGTTTTATTCGCAATGATTCTTGTAATATCTATACTCACCCAGAACGAATTGAAGGATATATAACAGAAAAAAATGATTCCTAGCAAAGGAATCATTTTTTAGTTATAAAAATGTAATATATTTAATTGTTGAATAGTTAATAAAGTTAATATATAATTTCATTACATAAAGTACAACTTAAATCCATGGGGTGTTATTGCCCACAAACAGCGGGATAAATTGAATGATTGGAAAAACAGATGAAGGTCCCTGCTCTTCTCCGCATATATCTCCTTATTCTTTAACAAATTAAGATGGAATGAGTGCAGCATATAACATTTTTTACTATAAAGCGGAACTGTTATCAATTGAAAAAGCATCAACAACCGTGCTCTTGTAGCGTGCTTATCCTGTAGAGCTGGTTACACTTAGGAGGTTATATACATGGAAATTCGTCTATTAACAAAAGAGGATGCAAAAATTTATTTAAAAGTTTGTATGGAAGGATTAACGCAAAATCCAGAAGCTTTTAGTTCTTCTTATGAAGACGTTCTAAAACATGAGGATCCTGTTGCTGCAATGGCGAAACGTTTAGCCAATCCGGATAAATATACAATTGGTGCCTTTAAAGATAACGAATTAATCGGAATTGCCACTTTAGAAACTAAGCCATTTATAAAACAAGAACATAAGGCAAAAATCGGCTCTGTTTACGTCTCTCCGAAAGCGCGTGGTCTTGGCGCTGGCCGTGCGTTAATAAAAGCCATTATTGAAAACGCTCATAAATTACATGTAGAACAACTCATGCTCGATGTTGTTGCCGGAAATGCAGCTGCAAAAAAATTATACGAGTCACTTGACTTTCAAACATATGGCGTACAAGAACGTTCCTTAAAACACAATGGACAATATTGGGATGAAGAACATATGGTTTTATTTTTAACTAACGAATCAAATGCAAAGTGAAAAAACAACAAAAAAACCTTTCTTTCTAGCTCGGAAAGAGTATTCTTCCATGCATAGAAGTGGTCAGTTCCAGTTTAAAACAACGAGAGCGAATTATCTTTTGTTGTTTTAAACAAAAACTTATATATCTAAAAATCAAAATGTATTTATATAGATTTCTCCAAAAGTACCTTTTCAGATAAATGTACTTTTTTCTTACAACAATGTAATATTCATGTCATCTTATTCAATGGTTCTATTCCCCTCTCTTCGCTATACTAAAAGTACAGAACCACAACCAAAAGAGCTAAAAGATGAAAAAATGATAGAAGTAATGGTAAACAAAAAATTCGTAGCGATAGAATTAAATCAAGAATTAGAGGAGGAATAGATATGAAACAGCACAAACATCTTATTTTTTTAATTTGCGGCACAATAATCGTCACTTCAGGATTAGCAATTCTTCCTTGGTTTATTGTATAAAACTTCTATCATTTGTTGATTCCTTCCTATACAAAAATCCCCTGTATATAGCATACAGGGGATTTTTTCCTACAAATAAAAAAGCTCGTTACTTCTCTAAATGCAGCAACGAGCTCATACATCTATTATAGAATTCCAAAAAATTTATTAGCACACGTCACAATGATTAGCATAGATACAGCAATGCACATCACAACAGCATTGCGCTCTTGTTTATCTTTTTGAAAACGTTCTTCTTTTTTACTCATGTGTATAATCCCCTTTATAGCAATAAAAAAAGTGTGAGATAGGAAATTTTCCTTATCCGATGCGAGGTGAATACGAAATTTCTCACTATCTCACATACACAATAGAATGGAATTGTCATTTTATAAATAAAATGACATGACGTTATGTCGCAACATAGGGTATTTTGTGTCGCTACGCCCTTTATTATAAAAAAGAGTTGTGCAAAAGTAGTGCATTTTTTATGTCAATTGCCATAGTACAAAAAATGCACTACAATTCAATCACATAAACAGAGTTTTTTATCGTTTTCATGTAAACTATACAAGGTAGACTGAATGTTTTGAGGTGCACAAGAACTATGATAAAAATTTTATTAGTAGATGATGAAGAGCGTATGTTGCGATTATTAGATTTATTCTTAAGTCCACGTGGTTATTTTTGTATGAAAGCCACATCTGGTATTGAAGCTCTTGAATTAGTTCAACAAAAAAACTTCGATATCATTTTGTTAGATGTCATGATGCCCAAGATGGATGGATGGGATACCTGTTATCAAATCCGTCAAATCTGCAATGTTCCAATTATAATGTTAACAGCTCGTAATCAAAACTACGATATGATAAAGGGACTCACACTGGGAGCGGATGACTATATTACAAAACCTTTTGACGAACAAGTACTAGTTGCCCGAATTGAAGCTGTGCTACGCCGAACAAAAAAGGACGGTTTTATCAGCTTCAATGGCATTGAATGGGATAAAACAAAGCATACTGTTACTGTTTACGACGAAAAAATTTCACTTACACCTATCGAGTTTTCATTACTAGGACTGTTTTTACAAAATACCAATCGAGCATATAGCCGTGATGATTTAATTGAAAAAATATGGGGATATCAAACGGATATTGAATATCGTACTGTCGACTCACATATCCGCAATATCCGTGATAAATTACGAAAAAAAGACTTTCCTGTTGAAAAATACTTAGAGACCATCTATAAGGTGGGATATAAGTGGAAAAGTGAATAAAAATAATAAAGTGAAACTTTTCTAGGTAGGAAATGACTCGCCCCACACTTAGAATTATTTAAGCAACTCGTGATACAACTCTGGTCAGTGGTTAGATTCTTCCCACTGACCATTAATGTGACATAAAGGTATGGTGAAAAAATGAACAAGCTTTCCCTTAAAATTGGTACATGCTTTTTAATATTAGCTCTATGTCTTGAAGCCATCGCTTTTGTATCTTTTTATACAAGTTTGTCGAACATGCGTATTGAAGAAGAAAAAGCCGCTCTTTTAGAAAAAGGAAAGCGCTATAGTAACTTTATTTCAAGACGTTATGGTCCACGAGCTTTTGAACATGCTGCAGCAATGGAATCACATTCTAATTCAGACACAAAGTTAGTCATAACAGACACCAATGGGCAAATACTTTCTTCTTCTGATCCGATAACCCCAGAAATGAAAAAGCAACTTGCTAACAAAATACGTTGTACTTCAATAGATGGAACTATGATTGAAAAAAATTGGAAAACATCGAAATATATTTCAACAGCAACGCCAATTATCATTCATAAACAAATTACTGGGTATGTACATATGTTTTTAGATACAGCATTTTTAGAAAAAATGATTCTTCGTTTAGCACATCAATTTATTATTATCGGTATATTAACTCTTGTTTTAACAACAATTTCTGTCTTTATCTTTTCTCGTGTCATTACTGATCCTCTTATTAAAATGAAACGTGCAACAGAAAAAATGTCAAAGTTAAATAAACCAATTAAATTAGGAATTAAACGCAATGATGAACTTGGTAGTTTGGCCAAAACCATTGAAGAATTATCTAGTGAATTGACCTACATGAAAAAAGAACGAAATGAGTTTCTTGCAAGTGTAGCTCACGAACTACTCACACCACTTACCTATATGAAGGGTTATGCAAAAGTGGCTAAACGAGATTCTCTCTCTAAAGAAGAGCGTGAAGAATATTTACAAATTATTGAAGACGAAACAGATAGTGTAACCGAACTTGTTCAAGACTTATTTGATTTAGCGCAACTTGAACAGCATCAATTTATTATTAAAAAACAAGAGATTCCTTTACAGCCTTTTCTAGAACGCATGATTGAAAAAACCAAACCAACACTTGCTAAAAAGCAAATAACAATTAAATTTCACTGTAAAGATGATCCTAATGTCTATATGGATGAACGTCGAATGGAACAAGTAATGCTAAATTTATTACACAACGCCTATCAGCATTCTTATGAACAATCAGTTATTACTGTACACGCCTATCAAAATGAGAATACTTTTTCTATAAGTGTGCAAGATGAAGGTGAAGGGATTCCACAAGAAGATATCCCGCATATTTTTGATCGTTTTTATCGAGTTGATAAATCAAGAACTCGAGCTACGGGCGGTAAAGGAATTGGTTTAGCTGTTGCAAAAGAAATTGTTGAGTTACATAGCGGCTCCATACAAGTAAAAAGTCAGTTAGGAATTGGAACAGAATTTATTATTGAATTACCAATTGAATAGTATGTACGGTAAATCACCAGTAGTATCTTTCCTTTCAAACTGCTGGTGATATTATGTTAATAGCCATTATTTATTAACTTTTTAAGAAAAAAAACAGTAAAACATCACTAGAAAAAGCTATCTTTTTGAAATTATTCTTATTTCAATATAAAATATAACTACATTTGTCAAAGATTTGGAGGGTGATATAATTGGATATCCATGTATTAACAAAGGATGAAGCAGAAATTTATTTAGAACTTCGTGTAGAAGGATTAAAACAAAACCCTGAGGCTTTCAGCTCTTCTTATGAAGATATTATTAATAAAGAATGCCCGATTGAGTATAAGGCACAAAAATTAGCCCAAGATGAAAACTATACATTAGGTGCATTTAAAGACGGTGCATTGATCGGTGTTGCAACCTTGGAAACGAAACCATACGTAAAACAAGAACATAAAGCAAAGATTGGTTCGGTATATGTATCGCCAAAAGCACGTGGACTTGGCGCAGGAAAATCCCTCATTAAAGAGTGTATTGAACTTGCAAAAACATTAGAAGTAGAACAAATTATGCTTGATGTTGTGGTCGGAAATGACGGTGCAAAAAAACTTTACGAATCATTAGGATTTAAAACTTTTGGTGTACAAGAGCGTTCTTTAAAATATAACGGTCAATATTGGGATGAAGAGCATATGGTTTTATTCTTAGATACAGAAAAGTAATAAAAAAATCCTCAAATATATGAGGATTTTTTTATTAGCGTTTTACAGTGCAAACCACGCATTATATAATAATTGAATTGCCTCTTCAATCCCTGCCTCTGATAAAATAGCGAACCCAAGTAAAACCGTATTTTTAGGAGTACTCCCTTCTTTATAATACGTAGAAACAGGATATACTTTTATACCGTTTTCAGCTGCCCTCTTTATTAATTCTTCTTCTAACATTTCGTTGTGAACCTTTAATAAAATATGTAAGCCAGAGTCTTCCCCAATTACTTCCGCCTTATTAGAAAAGTACTTTTCTATTGCTGAGACAAGAGCATCTCTCTTTTTCCGATAAACGACTCGCATCTTATAAATATGCTTTTCCCAATGTCCTTCATTTAAAAACCTTCTAATAATTTCTTGATCAATTCTTGAAACACTTTGTGCATAAAATAAATATTGTGTTTGATACAACTCAATTAGCTGTTTTGGTAGCACCATATAGCTCATCCGTAATGATGGAAGCAGAGCTTTTGAAAGTGTTCCCATGTAAATTACATTCCCTTCTGTATCAAGCCCTTGCAACGCTGGGATCGGCTTTCCAGAGTAACGGAACTCACTATCGTAATCATCTTCAATAATATAACGCCCACTCCTCCCTTGTGCCCATTGTAATAGTTGCATCCTTCTTTTAATTGGCATAATCATTCCACACGGAAATTGATGGGATGGAGTAACGAACACAACATTCGCATTGCTACCTTCTAAATCTGAAATACAAATCCCATCCTCATCAAGCGGGAGCATTTGAACATTTTCTTCCCCCTTCTCAAAGACAACCAACTTTCGGTGATACCCTGGATTTTCAACTGCAAAATGACTTCCCTTTAGTAACTGAAACAACATTCTTATTAAAAATTGTGTTCCGGCTCCTATTACAATTTGACTCGCTGAACATCTCACACCCCTTGATTCATATAAATATTTCGCAATCTCTTCACGTAAACTGGATTCACCTTGAGGATGCCCAAGAAATAGAAGGTCCTTATTTTCTAGTTGCCATACCTCATTTGAAATTTTCCGATATACAGAGAATGGAAATGTATTTGCATCTACACCCGTTTGTGTAAAATCATATTTATATTTCTGTTCCTCATGCAATACTTCCTTAACGACTTCTCTTTTTTTCATTGTATGTATCATTTGTTCAATTTCACATACAAAATACCCCTTACGTGAAACCGATTCAATATATCCTTCTGCAAGAAGTTGTTCATATGCCGATTCCACTGTATTTTTACTTACTTCTAAATGCATTGCTAACTTTCTTTTTGCTGGAAGCCTCGTCAAGGGAGGGATTTTTCCACTTCTTATTTCTGTTTTTATATACTCGTATAACTGTACATACAGCGGGATTTTTTTCTCCATATTCAAATTTGGTGTTAACTCTAACATAAAATCTGACCCCTTTATAAAATGCATTATTGATACTTCTTACAGTACCAGAAGTTATATATAATTCCTTTTATCATGTAAATTTTAAAAAATCAATCCTAGAAAGGAGCATCATGATGAACAATAACAGACGTCTCGGCCTCATTATGATTATTACAGGAGCTACTCTATGGGGATTATCAGGTCCAATGATTCAGTGGCTCTTTCAACATACGAAAGTATCATCTATTGATTTTTTAGTAATTCGCCTATTGCTTGCTGGGATCTTTATTTTATGTTTTCTACTTATAAAAAAACAAAATATATTTCGTATTTGGCAACACCCACGCCATCTTTTACAACTTATCATTTTCTCTATTCTTGGAATGCTTGGCGCCCAGTATGCTTTTATTGAAACAGTGCATATTAGCAACGCAGTTACCGCTACTTTATTCCAGTTTTTAGGGCCAGTTCTCATTACCGTTTATGTTGCAATACGGTATAAAAAACTTCCTTCAATTATGCAAGTGTTAGCCATTGTCGCTGCCCTAACAGGCACATACTTTATTATTACAAATGGATCAATTGAAAATATTGTTTTATCGAAGGAAGCTATTTTATTTGGTCTATTAACAGCTATTGGTTTTGCTTTTTATACACTTCACCCTGCTTCTCTTATTAAACAATGGGGCACAACTCTTATTATTGGCTGGGGTATGTTAATCGGGGGCATTTCACTATTTATTTATAATCACTCTTTTGAATGGAAACAACTTTCACAAATCTTTACACTTCCAACATTCTCTATGCTGATTTTAATTATTATAAGTGGAACGCTTTCTTTTCTTCTCTACATTGGCAGTTTAAAATATTTATCCGCAACAGAGACCAGTATTTTATCTAGTATTGAACCGCTTGTAGCAGCTATCGTTTCCATCACTTGGCTAAAAGAATCTTTCGGCGCATACCAATTACTAGGCGGTGTATGTATCGTCATCGCCGTTATTTTCTTAACAATGCCAGAAAAAGAAGCAGAACCTACATTCACACCTGAACAAATATAGTGCAAAATATCGAAAGAGGTCATACTAAACTTCTGACCTCTTTTTATGAATGAAAAGGAATTGTCCGCTCTTCTAGCAAATACAATTACACTAACAATGAAAAATAGGAGTGTGGCAAAATGAAAAAAATTGGCACTGTGCTACTTTTCTCCTTTCTCATCACTGGATGTACCTCAATCGAGCAAGATTCCAAAGCACCTATAAAAGAAATAACAAAAACCTCTCAACCTCAAAATAATGTACCTTCATTTTTTCACTTAAGCGTCTTAAAAGATGTTAGCTGGGAAGAAAGTCCTTCCTTTGTAGCTGGAAAGACACCATTAAAAGGCATTGAAGGAAAAGTTGCAATTGCAGATAGTACATTCATTGCTGGTGAGAAAAATAAACAGATGTGGTTCTTCCTCGATCCACAAATGCCATCTGGAAAACTATCTATTATCGCCTTAAAACAAGGATCTACAAAACCGACTCCCATACTCTTTCAAGATGAAACTTTCGAACAAACTTGGACTGCTCCTACTCCCATTCATTCAAATATAAAAGAACTCCCTTTCCTTATGTCACTACCTTCTCCTGGATTATGGGTCTTAAATGTCTATATTGATGAGAAATATTATGAGCAAATTGTTATTCAAGTAGAAAAAAGTGACAAAACTTAATGTCTTTCTTACAACAATGTAATTGTTATGTCATCTACTTCGATAGTTGCATCCCCTTCTCTCCCTTATACTAAAAGTAAGAAATGAAACAACAAACAAGGAGAGATGAGAGATGAAAAAAGTAATGGAAGTTGTAGTGGCTTTGGTAGAGGTTTTCGTAAATGGAAAGCAAGTTGCAATGGAGTTGAATAAATAATGCAGAGCGAAATATTTATTACTAATAATATAAAACCATAAGCGGAGGTACGATTTCTTTATTGCTCTGATCTCTTATCTCACTAAAAACGCAGTGCCTCCTTAAAAGGGCACTGCGTTTTATTATTTATAACTTGGCATTTTTGTAATCTGTGCGACTCCTGACTCGATTGCCGCTTTTGCTACTGCAGCAGCAACACTTGGAACAACTCTTTTATCTAAGGGATTTGGAATTACATAGTTCTCATTTCGTTCTTCATCAGTAATGATGTTAGCGATTCCATATGCTGCAGCTAACTTCATTTCTTCTGTGACATCTGTTGCACGTACATCTAATGCACCACGGAATATACCAGGGAATGCTAAGACATTGTTTACTTGGTTTGGAAAATCAGAACGTCCTGTTCCAACAACCGCTGCTCCAGCCTCTAGTGCATCTTCTGGGAATATTTCTGGTACTGGATTCGCCATTGCAAACACAATTGGTTTCTCATTCATTGTCTTCACAAGTTCTTTTGTTAATACGTTAGGGGCAGATACACCGATAAAAATATCTGCTCCGTCAATCGCTTCTTTTAATGTTCCACGTACAAATTCACGATTTGTTTCTTTCGCAATCTCGATTTGTGCAGGGTTCATCCATGATTCTCCTTCACAAACGATACCTTCTAAACTTACTAACGTCATATGCTGCGCGCCTGCATTTAATAACAATTTACCAATTGCAATCCCTGCAGAACCGGCACCATTAATGACAATCTTCACTTCATCCATCTGTTTGTTTACAACTTTTAAAGCATTAATAACTGCAGCTAAAACAACAATTGCTGTTCCGTGTTGATCATCATGGAACACTGGAATATTTGTTTCTTCTTTTAAGCGCTTTTCAATTTCAAAACAGCGCGGCGCTGCAATATCTTCTAAATTAATACCTGCAAATGTAGGTTCTAAATTTTTAACAATGGTTACGATTTCATCTACATCAGTCGTTCCAAGACAAAGCGGAAATGCATCTACATTCGCAAATTTTTTAAATAAAATACTTTTCCCTTCCATAACAGGCATAGCTGCCTTCGGTCCAATATCACCTAATCCGAGTACTGCTGTTCCATCCGAAACAACTGCCACCATATTACCGCGCGCTGTATAGTCATAAGCTGTTTCTTCATCTGCAGCGATCGCTTTACAAGACTCAGCCACTCCTGGTGTATATGTCAAACTTAAATCATCTGCTGAATTTACTTCTACTTTACTTGTAATTTCAATTTTTCCTACCAATTCTTTATGAAGTAATAATGAACGTTCATTAATTTGACTTTCTAACATATAAATAAACTCCTCCTAATTTGACAAGCTAGCTACGTTTTTACATAGCTAGCTTGTATGATGATAAATTATGAAAACATTTTTAATAAAATTGTCGCTGTTACAACCATAGCAGCGCCACCTAAACGCGTTGAAATTTGCGCAAATGGCATTAATTCCATACGATTTGAAGCTGATAAAATCGCAACGTCTCCAGTTCCGCCTAATCCGCTATGGCATCCTGTTACAATCGCAGATTCAACCGGGAACATTTTCATGACTTTTCCAATAAGGAAACCAGTCGTGATCATTGTGATTACCACTGATGCACACACCGCAACATATCCAACTGAAAGAACAGCTGCCACATCTTTTAACGGAATGTATAACAATCCTAAACCGACCATTAATGGCCACGTTAAGGTTTTCGAAATAAATTTATATAAGTGATATGCACCTTGTTCCATTTTTGCTGGCATTAATTTGAAGTATTTCACAAGTGCTGCTGAAAAGATCATAATGATTGCTCCTGGAATACCAATAAATTTAGAAGCAAATCCACCGAAAATAAAGAACGTACATGCGATTAATAAACCTGCTCCCATTAATGAGAAGTCAATTGGTTTTTCTGTATTTTGTTCTTTTAATAATTCGTCTTGATCACCTGTTTTTACCAACACACCATTACCGCTAAGTTCTGGTTTTTTCTCACCTAATCGCTTCATATATCCAGCGCCTACAATCGCAAACATATTCCCGATAACCGCTGCTGGAATAAGCTGAGATACAAATGTTGCTGATGATTGATTTAAAATCTCGCTGTAAGCTAAGGAAAGTGGTAAAATCCCTTCTCCGATACCACCGCTCACAATTGGTACAATGATAAAGAAGAATGTTCGCTTCATTTCAAATCCAAATAATGATCCAACTAATAATCCCACTGCAATAGAAGCTAGTGTTCCTACAACTAACGGAATAAACATACGAATAAACCCTTGTACTAACACTTTTCGATTCATTCCTAAAACACTTCCGACTACTAAACAAGAAATATATAAATATAAAAAGTTCGATTTTTTCATTAGCATCGTCGCTGCTTCCATTGAAGCTGGATTCATCCAATTGAAAAACACTAGTAAAGATGGAATAAATAATGAAAGAATTGCTGGTCCACCAATATTTTTTAAAATCGGGATCCTCATCCCAATATCACCTAAGAAAATTCCCATAATCATAATGACTGCAAATCCACCAATCATATCAGCAGGTAATTTGTTATATACAGATGCTCCATAAATAATAGCTGCTAATACGATATATAACGGTAAAGGTATAACGCCAATTTTAATATTCATAACTTTCGAAACAAAAGTTTTTTGTTCCACTTCTGTTGTTTCCACCGATGATATCGCTTCCACATTTTTTTGAATCCCCATATAGGCACCTCCTTATATTCTTGTTTATAATATTAAAACGCTTTCAACAGTAAAAATAGTATTTGTAAGTTTTGTAACTAGTTTTGTAATTAAAAAAAGTATAAGCGACTTACATAAGTCGCTTATACATACAAACGTATTTTGTTTTCATCGATGCATCGTAATTTACTTACCGGTCTCCCTACATGTTGATAAACCATTTCATTTTCTAAAACTCCAATTTCAGTTAAAAACATTACATACTTTCGAATAGACACCCTTGAAATCCCAACTAATTGAGCCATTTCATCTGTTGTAAATGCTTGTCCATGAAGCGCTTCTATTTGCTTCCATATCAACTGTAATGTTTGCTTTGTTAGCCCTTTTGGCAGTTCTTTATCTGCATGAATTTCTACTTTTTCTTTTTGTAAAATCAACGTATCTAATTCAGATTGGCTAATTTTTTGCTGTTCTTTCATAAATATAAATTTTTCTCGATATGCGGTTAATGCTTCCTTAAACCTTTCAAATGTAAATGGTTTAATTAAATAATCAACAACTCCATATTGAAGCGCTTTTTTTATACTTCCCATATCATGCACAGCTGAAATCATAATTACATCAATTTCTTTTTCTTGATTCCTAATATGCATTAACAAGTCAAACCCTGTATCACCAGGCATAAAAATATCGAGCAATACGAAATCTATAGCCGACTTTTTTAATATCTCTACTGCTTCTTTCACAGAATTAGCTATATGAACAAGTTCAAATCCTCCTACTTGCTCTAAATAATGCTTATTTAACATCGCTACCATTGGATCATCTTCTACAATCAAAACTTTGATCATGTTCCTATCTCATCCCTACTTTTGTATGGTATTTCAATGGTTATTGTCGTTCCTTTTCCTAACAATGAATTGACATGTATGCTTCCATTTATCCGCTTTAAACTATCATTTACAAGATATAAGCCATATCCTCGATTTGTTCCTTTTGTGGAATACCCTTTGGCAAATACTTTTTCAATTTCTTCTTTCGGGATTCCAAATCCTGTATCTTTCACTGTAATAATCAATTTATCCTGATATTGAATAGAAATATCTACTCGCTTATATTCACAATTCATCACCGCATCTAATGCATTGTCGATTAAATTTCCTACAATTGTAATGAGTTCATGAATAATGCTTTCGGCATATGGCTCTGGTAAGTAAGAATTTTCACTTACAATAAGTTGGACATTCTTTTCCCTTGCGTAACTAAGTTTACCAAGCATAAACCCTGCAAATACAGGATTTTTTATTTTTTGCATCACACCACCAATTTCATATTGATGCTCCGAGACCATGTTACTAATATAGGTCTCTAATTGTCCATAATGCTTCATATGTGTAAGCCCTAATACAACGTGCATCTTATTCATAAACTCATGAGATTGTGCCCTGAGCGCTTCTGCATAAAGTCGAATATCTGTTAATTGTTCTGCTAATTGCCTAATCTCTGTTTTATCACGAAATGTTGCAATGGCACCAACAATTTCTCCTTTAACATATAAAGGAACTCTGTTTGTAACAATAGTAATTCCATAAAGATTTTGTTCCTCATACAATTGTGCTTTCCCCGTTTGTAACACTTCTTTTATACATGAGTTAGGCATATACTTCTCAATATCTTTACCAATAAAATCTTCTTCGAGACCACTCTTCTTAAATAACCGTTTCGCTTCGTTATTAATTAAAGTAACTCTCGCCTCTTTATCGACAGCAATAATTCCTTCTTTAACAGATTGTAACATCGTATTTCGTTCTTCTAAAATTTTTGCGATTTCGCTAGGTTCAAGATCAAATAAAATTTTCTTAATATGTCTAGCTAATAAAATAGCACCTATAATTCCAACTAAGATTCCAACACTGATACCAATATAAATAATGTGCCTACTCTCTTTTACCCTCTCATGCACATTATCAGCTGAAATTCCGACAGCGACAACCCCAAGTTGTTCTTTTGCTTCAGAAAAGATCGGTACAAAAACTCGCATAGAAATTCCTAACGTTCCTTCTGCCATCGATACATGTTCTTTCCCTTTCAAAGCTATCCCCTCATCTCCTCCAACAAAATGATGACCGATTTTCTGAGGATTTGGATGAGATTTTCTTATTCCATTCATATCCATGACTACAATAAATTGAACATCTGTATTTTTTAATAAACGATTTGTATACGTTTGAACTTCAGATATATCTTTTCTTCCTACTAAAGCATCAATGACAAGTGGCGAATTCGCTACAATACGCGCGATTGTTTTTGCTTTTTCAGCCTGACTTTCTTCCGTCGTACGCTCGACATTATGACTAATTAATATATCTGTCACAAGTAAAGAAAGTAAAATAACAATACACACTAGTAATGTAATTGTCTTCCATAAACTTAACAACTTTTTTCTTTTCCTCATCCCTTTATTGTCTCCCTTATTCCTTCTTTATTACACGTGAAATCTATCTTACTTATTCTTTTTTATAAATACAACCATTTCATTTTCATTAAATAAGGACATCTACCTTAATTCATTCTCTCACAATAGTTTCTATCCACTTTTTATTCTTACAACAACGGAATTCTCATGTCTTCTCCTTCGATCGTTGCATCTCCATCTTTCCCTTATACTGAACGTATAAAATGAAATACCAAACAAAAAGAAATGAAAGATAAATAATAAAGAGGAGTTCAGTATAATAAATATGCTGAACTCCTCTTATTTTTTCTTGAATCTATTCATGTTGTTCCATATAGCTAATTGCCTGACTCCCCATTTGTACCCATGCCTGTTCAAAGTCTTCACGCGGAACACTTACACTTTTCGTGTCACTAAGCGGGTCATGTATATACACCGATTCTTCATCGTAGCCAACAAGAAGAACGCAATGTTCATTATATGTAATAGAAACATTACCTGCATCCGTTTTCCATATATCAAATTCATCTTCATCTAAAGGTGCATACGTTGCATTTGTAATCATCACAACTGGTGCGCCTTCTTTTACAGTTTTATAAATTTCATCTATGTTCTCACCTGTCAAATCAACAGCGCGATTCGGTAAATATTTGTTTGCTAACTGAAACAATGGTTCATGATACACGCCATATCCTGATTCAGAAAAAGTATAAATATTCCCTACAAACCCCTCATGTGGATTACCGCGTACACCATCATTTGAAAAGGAAACTTTCTGTATTTCATCTGCTAGTGTTAGCTTATCTACAGAAATACCTGCGTACTGTAACATCATAGCTAAGCTTGTTACTTCGCAACCTCTGTCTAGCTCTGGTAACTGCTGAATAAAGGGTACATTTTGTAGTACTACTTTTTCTTCATCCATATTCACTAGTTCCCTTTTCTTTTGATTAAATTGGTTTGAGACGATTCTCTTTACACTCTCTACATGTTTAGTAACAGGAATTATGTCACTTCTTTTCATATATACACTACAGATAAATATTCCTAATACAATTACACATATATACATCTTCCACTTTCGTATCATCCTTCTATCTTCACGCCCTTTTTAATTCGTTAAATACGAATAAAATGCATCCGCATCTGTTTGAACCATAGGTAAAAAGACAAGTTCCTTTCCCTTTTCAGGCTGTTCTTCTTTTATTTTCTCTTTTAACTGCTCGATATTTGTATTTGTACGATCTATACCAAGCTCGTCTGCAATTTGTATTACTTTCTGCTCATTGATTTCTTTTAGCACTTGGTAAATATCTTTACCATATAAATCAATATGAAGTATTTTTGCTTCGGCTTGAATTTTCCCCTCATATACTTCTTGCGCTAACTCCTCTATACCTTTCCCTTTTTGAGAAATCCCAAGATTTTCCGCTTCTTCTTTTACCTTTGTTCCATAAACCTCTTCAGCAACTTCATCTATTTTTTTTCCTTCTTTTGAAATACCGAATTTATCTGCTTCATCACTTATTTTGATTGTATTAATTTGATTGATTAAATCGACAATGGATGTATTTTCGATCGGTATTCCTAATTTTTTTGCTTCCTGTTTTATTTTTGTTTCATAGATTTCTTCTGAAAGAACCCCTACATCTTTTCCCTCAGTAGAGATTCCTAATTGTGCCGCTTCTCGATCAACTTCTGTTTCATGAATCTCCTTTTCTAACATAAGTTGCTCTTTTCCATCCGTTTCAATTCCTAGTTTTTGCGCCTTCTCCTCTGTATAGGCCACATGCATTTCTCCGTTATTCAGTTGTTCATTACTACACTGCGAAAAGTTAGTTTTGCCTTTTGACATTGTAGAAGCAGACGCCCCTCCCATTACGCTTAAACTCATTATTCCAATAACAAATAATGATGCTACCTTTTTCTTTTTCAAATTGCTTCTCCTCCTTTATGTTTCTCATACAATCCGCCTTCCATTTTTCCATATTATCGAAAAAGATACGTTCAGTTCGGCTCGTATTAAAATCACCCATGAATATAACTATCTATCCGCAAAAAGAATACAAAGTCATTACTTTTTCTCTTTTTTCCTTCTTATTCTCTGTAAACTCTATTATGAAAAACATTTCTTAACTTTCCCTTAAAAAAAAGACGACCTTGTAAAACAAGATCGTCTCTAATTTCTTTATATTCGTTGATTTTTAGGTAAAATCACTTCAAAACAAGTACCTTCATTCATTTTGCTCTCTACTTTTATTTTTCCATAATGTTTTTCTACAATCCAACTAGCAATTGAAAGACCTAAGCCAGCTCCTTCTGATTTCGTTCTCGCTTTATCTCCTTGATAAAAACGATCAAATAACTTTGGAATATCTTCTTCTTTTATTCCAATTCCATTGTCTTTTACCTGAATCATAATTGAACTACTTGTTTGCATACATGCTACTTGAATCGTCCCACCAACATCAGTATATTTCATCGCATTGTCTAATAAAATTACAACCATTTGATGAATTCTTTCTCTATCACCAGTAAAAGATACTTTAGATTCGATTTCCAATGTCATCTTTTTCTCTTGATACGCAGCAATCTCTGTATAAGGATCTACTACTTCTATTAATAATGCATCTAGTGCAAATTCCTTTTTATCCATTTCAATTTGATTCGAATCTGAACGAGCTAACAATAATAAATTAGCAACTAGCTTTGATAACCTTCTACACTCCTTTGAAATTGTAGAAATATCAATTGCCTTTTCCTCTATCGTGGCGGAAGGAGACTGAAATAGTACATCTGTTTTTGATTGAATGACCGCTAGCGGTGTTCTTAATTCATGAGAGGCATCGGAAACAAATTGTTGCTGCTTTTCCCAAGAATTACGAATTGGTATAAGAGCTCTTCCAGCTAAGAAAAATCCCATCCCAATTGCACATACACTTCCAATGCTACATCCAATGATGATAATTAGTAATAGTGTGTGGAGCATTTCTTTTTCAGCAGTTGTTTCACGTAATATTTGAAATGTCACTTTTTCTCCAGATAACAAATTCATTTGAAACGCCCATGTTCGAAAACTTTTTCTTTCTACTTCTATATCATGAAAATCTCCAAGTTTTTTTGGAAATAACTTAGATTGATTATCTTCCCAAAAATTAGGCCCTCGAAATTTCGGCTCCATATCTATCAACTGATTCTTTTCGTCCCATTTCAATACAAGAATCCTCGAATCTCCAATACGTAAATCTTTATTTAAGCCAAACTGTTTTTGCAGTGCCCGATTATTTTTTGTCTGCTTAACAATAAAATTCCTTATAGAGTCATCTATTCCTTTATAAATTCGGTCGTGTGTATACGAATAAATAACGCTTCCCAATATCCCAATTAATATAATAAACACTAATGAATTTAAAATTGTAAGGCGAATGCGTGTTTTTTGAAACATACTTCTCCTCTTCATTGTTCTTTTAACATATATCCAATCCCGCGAACGGTTTGAATATCTTTTTGATAACCAAATGGCTCCAATTTTTTTCGTAAATGATGAACATACACTTCAACAATCGCTACCGTAGTATCTGAATCAAATCCCCAAACGCGATCAAAGATTTGTTCACGCATTAAAATCTTTCCACTATTTTGAATCAGGTACTCTAAAAGTTCATATTGCTTTAATGTTAATTTCATTACTTCTCCATCTACGTGAATATCTTTGTCCTTTCCAAACAACTCGATTCCACGGTAGGTAATGGTTTGCTTTGTTGTTAAATTACCACTTCTTCGTAATAAAGCTCGAATTCTTGCTTTCAATTCTGGAGCTTGAAATGGCTTTATTAAATAATCATCTCCACCAAAATCTAACCCTTTCACACGGTCTTCTAAAGAATCTTTAGCAGTCAAAAATAAGACAGGTGTTTCAATTTTTTCATTTCGTATTCTTTGAATTACCTCAAAACCATCGATCGCTGGTAACATCACATCAAGAAGTATTACATCATAAATATTTTGCAATGCCAAAAATAAGCCATCTTCCCCATTCATTGCTGTATCAACTTCAAACTCATCACGTAAAATTTGTGTAATTGATTCTAATAAAGGTGCATTATCTTCTACAACTAACAAGCGCATATCACTTTCTCACCTTTCATCTAACATAAGATCTCTTTCTATTCACTTACAGAATGAAACTGCCATCACCAATCAGACTTTTATGAACAGCATAAAAAACTCGCTCACTCCGTTACCGCTAAATCATATGTAATTAAAATAATTATATATCATTGTCTCTGCAAGCTTGTCATAATATAAAGCATTCTTTCTCTCACTTTATCATCCGTTTTTCTGTATATGAAGGTTATTATGAAATCCCTTCCTTAACTTTCCCTTAAAAAAGGAGTTTTAAAAACAGAAGATTTGTATCTTACAACAATGTAATCCTCTCGTCACCTAATTCGATAGTTACGAAACTTACTGCCTATTATACTTAAAGTAAGAAATAAGAAATAAGAAAACAAACAAAGGAGAGATAAGAGATGAAAAAAATGATTGAAGTTGTAGTGGCAGTAGTAGAGGTTTTTGTAAATGGGAAACAAGTTATAATAGAGTTAAATCGATAATGAATCTCCGTGATGGTTTTATAAATTATATAAGCACGTAAAAAGAGATAAGGTTTGGTCTTTACTTTGATCCCTTATCTCTTTTTATATTATTCTTTTACTGCATATACAATTTGGCTTGGTAACTCTAAACAATTTAGCTGGCCTCCATATACTGCCCCGCCATCAATTCCGATAATTCGGTTATTCCCAAAATATACATCACAATTATCATCACCATGAAGTGTCTTGGTTTCTGTATGTCCAAATACAACGGTCTTTTCACCATTATATCCACTATGAAACTCATTCCGTATCCACATTAACGTGTATGGCTCGGATTCAGAAACTGGTTTTGTTGGTTCTACACCAGCATGAACAAATATATACTGTTCTGTTTCGATATAATGTTCTAGTTTTTGGATAAATTGCAAATGTTTCTCTAGTATCTCAGATTTCAAATTAGGTTTCTTAAACTCTTCTTCATCTGTAGCAATATCATTCTCTGAAAAGTTATAGCTATATAACGTTTTATTCCCACCATTTCTCTTCACCCAATGATCCCATAATTGCTCTTCATCGGTTGTTAATGCTTTAATCATCATATCTTCGTGATTTCCTTTTAAAACAAAAGCTCCTTCTTCTTTCAATTCCATCACTTTTTCAATTACAGCCTTTGCATTCGGTCCTCGATCAACGTAATCTCCTAGTAAAATTAACTGATCTTGTTTTGCATTATATTGTGCTTCTACTAACAATTTTTCAAATTTCTCTATTTCTCCATGAATATCACTTATTACAAGAAACCTCTGCATATATTCCCCTTCTTTCTAGAGTAACTTACTCCATATTATAACTTATCATATCTGAATCTTCTGACTTATATTCCGAAACCTCATTCAAAAAATAAATCAATGGGGGGGCTTTATTATCCACTGATTATTAGTCCTCAAATAGCGCTCTCCTTACAAACCTACCAAATTTCTCTTACAAGATTGTAAGTCTCTTGTCACTCAATTCGATAGTTATAAAGCTCATACTTCACTATAATTAAAGTAAGAAATACGATACAAACAAGGAGAGATGAGAGATGAAAAAAGTGATTGAAGTTGTAGTAGCGGTGGTAGAGGTTTTCATAAACGGAAAACAAGTTGCGATAGAGTTAAACAAATAAAGAAACGAGGAAAACTACTATGCCATATATAATGACCTAAAGAGAGATAAGGTTTCATCATTCTTTTGGTCCCTTATCTCCCTAATAGGAAAGTCGTATCCTTTTTTACAGATATGGCTTTCTTTTATTTTTGACTTGTACGATTCGAAATACTAATTGCACGATCCGTTGTTTTTGCTGCTTCATCCAACGCTTCTTTACTATTTTTCCCGTCATACATTGCTTCTAGCGCTTTTACAACCGCATCGCGAGATTCAGGGAATACACTAATAAGTGCACCTTGTGTTGCAACAGATGGTTTTGTTGCTTGTAACTGTTCTACTGTTACTTTTAACTGTGGATATTTTTCATATTGTTGTTTTACTAAAGGTTCATTATATGCGTCTGGATTAATAGAGAAATAGCCTGTTTCTGTATGCCACTTTGCCTGCACATCTGCTTTTGTTAAGTATTTCATAAAGTCCCAAGCACCTTTTTGTGTTTCTTCTGCAACCATATTTGTCATCCATAGTGATGCACCACCAATCACAACTCCATTTTGTTTCACATCTTCTGGATATGGGATATCTGCCACTCCCACATTAAATTTAGATGCATCAATTACATTACGAACACCTGCTGAAGAATCTAAATACATCGCAACCTGCCCGGATTGGAATGCGGCACGAACATCATCCCAACTTGCCCCATACTTTCCTAATGTACCAGCTTTATTCAGTTCATCTAATAAATCAAATACTTTCTGTCCTTCTTTTCCATTAAATACAGCTTTTGTTGCCGCATCTTTACGTCCATTTTCCTTATCAACATATAGCCCACCTTGTGTTGCCAAGAGCTCTTCAAAGAACCATCCGTAATTTAACATTGAAAAACCGTACTGTCTTACGCTTTCGCCTTCCTTAACAGTTAATTTTTTTGCTGCTTCTTTTAATTCAGTGTATGTTTTCGGTGCTTTTTCTGGATCGAGTCCCGCTTTCGTAAAGGCATCTTTATTATAAATTAATACCGGTGTAGATGAATTAAATGGCATGGAATACATTTTCCCATCAATTGAATAATAATTCGTAATCGATTTTTCTAACTTCGATGTATCATATTTATCTTTTTTAATCCAACTATCAATCGGTGTAATTTTTTTACTATCAATCATATATTTCGTTGTAATTTCGCTAGATTGAACGAGAGCTGGTGATTCCTTTGACGCTGTTATATTTTTAAACTTCGTTAAAGATTCTTCATAGGAACCTTGAAATTCAGCCTTCACCTCATATTTATTTTGTGACTTATTATAGTCTGCAACAATTCCATCTAGTACACCTTGCGTTTTTCCACCCATTGCATGCCAAAAGCGAATGACTGTTTTGTCTCCACTTTTCTCTACGGGAGCTATCTTTTCCTTCGCTTCAGATTTCCCCTCTGTTTTACTACTTGAACACGCTGCAGTCGATAATGCCATTGTCGCTGCCATTATAATAGCAGCACCTTTTTTCCAAAATCTCATCTTACTCCCACCCTTTCACATGTATGATTACTTAATTGCCCCTTTTGTTAAACCTTGTTGTAACTGCTTCTGACCTAAAAACAATAAAATTAAAGTTGGAATAACAATGGCTGTAACTCCAGCCATCACACTCCCCC
The DNA here is from genome assembly GCF_000482345.1 of Bacillus sp. UNC437CL72CviS29. Taxonomy (NCBI): domain Bacteria; kingdom Bacillati; phylum Bacillota; class Bacilli; order Caryophanales; family Bacillaceae; genus Bacillus; species Bacillus sp. UNC437CL72CviS29. Next base: position 576,390 of record NZ_KI535303.1, read on the forward strand.
AATCTGTCGCAACTTCCTGAGATTGAAGTTGTTTCACTCCAATTTGCACGGTTCGAATTTTCTCATCATTCGTAACTAGAAGCGGCCATAAGTACATATTCCATGTTGTTAAAAAGCTATATATACCAAGCGTAATAAAGCTTGTTTTACAATATGGAATGACTACTCGGAATAAAAACTTCACATGGCCAATCCCCTCGATAAAAGCAGCTTCTTTCAATTCATTTGGAAGTGTCATAAAATGCTGGCGTAATAAAAAAATACCAAAAGCAGTTGCAAAGAACGGTATTGTCATTCCAGTAAACGTATTGATCCATCCAAATTGTTGTACCGTTAAAAAGTTGGGTACCATCGTTGCTTCCCACGGAATAAGCATTGTTGAAATAAACAGAAAGAAAATAAGATTTCGTCCTTTAAAGTTTAAAAATACAAATGCATAAGCGGCTAAGCTTGATACAACAAGCTGTCCGACCATTACCCCTGTTGAAACTATAAAACTATTGTATAAATAAGAAAACAGCGGCACTTTCTGAAAGATATGTATAAAATTATCGAATGTAAATTGTGTCGGAAGCATCCTTCTCATTTGAATATCTTCCGGCGTCATAAACCCTAACAAAAATGCGTATAGAACTGGAAAAAAGACGATCACTGCGCTAATAGTAAGCAAAGTATATAACAGAATATATTGTTTCCATCTTTTAGCAATCATTTATAATGCACCTTTCTCTCCGCAAACTTAAATTGAAGTAATGTAGCAATGAAAATAAAAATAAACAATATCATTGCCTGTGCACTCGCTGTGCCAAATTGATGATTTGCAAAAGCCTCCTTATAGATAGAGTACACAATTAAGTTTGTTGCATCATTCGGTCCACCGTGCGTTAAAATATCGATCTGTCCAAAGCTTTGAAATGCACTAATTAAAGTAACAGTTATAATAAAAAACAATGTAGGCGATAGCATTGGTAATGTAACGCGTCGAAGTTTATGTAAATAACTAGCACCGTCAATAGATGCACTCTCATACAAAGTCGGATCAATATTTTGCAAACCACCCAATATAACTAAAAATGTAAAACCTGTATTTACCCACACAGTTGTAACTGATACAGAAAATAATGCCCAGTCCGGACTTGTTAGCCATGCAATTGCAGGAAGATTCATCGAGCCGAGTATATTATTGAATAAACCGACACTTGGATGGAATAAAAATAACCAAATTACTGCGCTAGCTGCTACTGAAATTCCCATTGTTGAAGAGAATAAAACTCGAAACAACCCTATTCCTTTTATTTTTTCGTTTGCAATTAATGCAAGGAACAAAGCCAACACAATACTAGTTGGGACTGTATACAATACAAAGAGTAAAGTAGACTTTAGGCTTTTATAAAAAGTTGGATCAGACAATAAATATTGATAGTTTTCAAGTCCTACGAACAGGTTTGCCTCACCATGAACATCTGTTAAATAAAAACTATAATAGATAGTGCGAAACAATGGATAAAACAAAAAGATTGCAAATAAGACTATGGAAGGTGCTAAAAATAACAATCCTGTACGTAAATCTTTCGTGCGGCTCCATAACGTCCTCTTTCTTGAAACTTCTGTTTGAACAGGTAAGTTTTCTATCTCAATCATCACTTTGCCACCGCCTTCAACTCTTCATCGGCAACCAATCGAATCCTTTCGTTTGTATCGTTATGAAAGAAACATAGTTTTTCTACCGGAAACTGTAATTTGACTTTATTACCTTTTTTCAAAATAAGTTGTCCAATTACTTTTGCACTCCATGTTTTTTCATTTACTACAAAATTTAAGATTGTTTCATTTCCTAATACTTCTACAGATTGTAGTGTGACTTCTTGACCATCTTCAGCTAGTACAATGTGCTCGGGACGAATCCCTAAGCGTACTTTCTGTTCTGGAAACTGTTGGAATTGCCCAAAAGACAGTGGAATTTGTAACCCATCGATATGTAAGCTCCCCATTCCTTTATCTACGATTCCATCACCAATATTCATGGATGGTGAACCGATAAAGCCAGCGACAAATTCATTTGCAGGATAGTTATATATATCAAGCGGTGTGCCTACCTGTTGTATACTCCCTTTGTTTAACACCATAATACGATCTCCCATCGTCATCGCTTCAATTTGATCATGGGTCACATAAATCATCGTAATACCTAATCGCTGCTGAATCTCTCTAATTTCAATACGCATTTGTGCACGCAACTTTGCATCCAAGTTAGAAAGTGGTTCATCCATTAAACAAATTGGTGCTTGACTTACAATTGCTCGCGCAAGCGCCACACGTTGCCTTTGTCCACCTGATAATTGCCCTGGTTTTGATTTTGTATACTCCGTAAGCCCTACCATTTCTACTGCCTCTACTAGTCGTTTTCGCCGTTCCTCTTTCGGAATTTTCCGTATTTTCAATCCGAATAAAATATTTTCTTCTACCGTCAAATGTGGATATAAAGCATAATTTTGAAATACCATTGATAAATTTCTATTTTTCGGTTCTAAATCATTCGCAACATTTTCATTAATAAGTAACGCCCCAGAAGTAATTTCTTCTAAACCTGCAATCATTCGCAGTAATGTACTTTTTCCACATCCAGAAGGGCCAACTAGAACAAAAAATTCACCTTTTTGAATCTGCACCGAAACATTTTCAACTGCTATTTCCTTTGAATCTTTATAAACTTTTGATACATCTCTTAATTCAATCATCAGTTTGCACTCCTTTTTTGTTCTTATAACCATACTTCACAGCAGCTTAGTGAAATCCGCTTTAACTGCAATCCCCACCCCTTTTTTTGGCTTAAATACATCTAAAAAACAACTTCTCTACAAGTAGATTCATAAGGAAAAGGTTCCATAAACATTGATTTTTATATAATTTAAATATACTTATAGATGAATAAACAAAAACAACCTACATAGAACAATCTTCTTCTCATTTAAAACGCTATAAACTAGAGTAAATGTAAGAAATATAAATGGATTGTTATATGTAAGCGGGTGTTCTCAAATGTTTTCTACCCTAGTTACGTTGTTATCTTTACTATATTACTTATTTATTAAGTCAGTTTTGATGATTTGTTAATAAGATGTTAATCACATGTTAATAGTTTTTTTACAATATTCATCACATCACTTGCAACAGGATACATTTCGTACTGCCTTTTCTTACAACGCCACAAATTAACATAAAAATACTAAATTTCAAAAAAAACTTTTTTCCATATTTTATCTATAATAATATATATATATGATAGAATTTTATAAATTTATAAAAAGATTAAGAGGCGATATAGAATGAAAAGATATATTAAAATAAAAGGAATTGGTACATATTTTCCAAAAAGAAAAGTAAATTCTTTTGAAATAGATCGTATGTTAGGTGTCCCAGAAGGCTGGACATTAAAAAAGGCCGGGGTGAAAACACGATACTTTGTTGACGATGAAACATCTTCTTATATGGGAGCCGAAGCTGCCAAAAAAGCTGTAGCAGATGCTAATCTAACATGGGAAGATATCGATTGTATCATCTGCGGAAGCGGAACAATTCAGCAGGCAATTCCTTCTACTGCTTCACTAATTCAGGAACAACTTGGACTACAGCATTCTGGTATTCCATGTTTTGATATCAACTCCACATGTTTAAGTTTCGTAACAGCGCTTGATACAATTTCTTATGCAATTGAATGTGGGAGATACAAAAATACTGTCATCATTTCTTCTGAAATTTCTTCTGTAGGATTAAATTGGGGACAAAACGAAAGCAGCATTTTATTCGGGGATGGCGCAGCCGCTATTGTTGTAACAAAAAGCGATCAAACTTCTTCTATTATAGCTTCCCATATGGAAACGTACAGCTCTGGTGCGCACCTATCAGAAATTCGCGGTGGCGGAACAATGATTCACCCTAGAGAATATAGCGAAGAACGAAAAGAAGACTTCTTGTTTGATATGAATGGCAGAGCAATTTTCAAATTGTCCGCTAAATATATGTTAGGTTTTATCGAGAAACTGCTTATGCATACTGGTTATTCCCTAGATGATATTGATTTAATTATCCCTCACCAAGCAAGCGGGCCAGCTATGAAGCTGATTCGTAAAAAATTGGGTGTCGATGAGGATCGCTTTATGACTATTTTTGAAGACTATGGGAATATGATTTCTGCATCTATTCCAGTCGCTCTTTTCGAAGCCATTAAACAAAAGAAAGTGCAACGCGGGAATAAAATATTGTTATTAGGTACTTCTGCGGGACTTTCTATCGGAGGCATTCTTCTTGAGTACTAAGAAAACAGTACTAATCACAGGGGCACGCGCACCAGCAGCATTACATTTAGGCAGACTGTTCAAGAAAAGTGGACATACCGTCATTATGACAGATAGTATCCCTTATCCATTAAGTAAAGTTTCAACGAGTACTGATTATTTTTATGAAATTCCTTCTCCAAAATGGAACACATATGAAAGTATCTATGCACTACAATCAATTATTCAAAATCATAATGTAGATTTACTTATTCCTACTTGTGAAGAAGTATTTTATATATCTAGACATAAACAGGAGTTAAGCCAATTTTGTCATGTATTAGTAGACGAGTTTCACAAACTTTCCTTACTCCATAATAAATGGGAGTTTATTCAGTTAGTCACGAAATTAGGTTGGCAAGTTCCTGCAACATATAAAACAAATAATGAACAAGCCGTTCAGCTAATGCTTCAGCAAACATTGCCTGTCACTTATTTTGTACTAAAACCTATTTTTTCTCGTTTTTCCGATAAAGTACTGTTTATTACAAAAGAAGATGTTGCAGCAGGCATCACGATGGGCAAGCAAAATCATATCATTCAAGAGTTTATAAAAGGAGTTCAACATTGCTCCTATAGTGTTGTACATGCTGGAAAAGTATTAGTTCACTCTGTCTACAAAACGGAGTTCACGGCTGGTTTAGGCGCTACTATTGCTTTCAAGCATATTAATCATCCAAAAATTGACCAATTTGTTGAACATATTGTAAAAGAGCTAAATTTCTCTGGGCAAATTGCCTTTGATTTTATAATTACAGAGGATGGAGATGCTATTCCGATTGAGTGTAATCCTCGTACCACAAGTGGATTACATTTATTCGATGAAGAAATATTATCCGCCTTTTTTGATAAAAAAGTGAACAATATGCTAATTCCAAAGCCAGATTCCCAATGTGCAATTCGATTAGCAATGTTTTTATATGGACCTCCTTACTTAAAAAACAAACAAACACGTAAACGATGGTGGAAAGTCCTATGTTCCTATCCAGATATCATTTATAGTCGCTCTGATAGGAAACCATTTTTTTATCAGTTCTATAGCATGTATAAACTATGGCTTGAAAGCAATAAACATGGTCGAACTATTTTGGAGCAAACAACATATGACATATCATGGGACGGTGAAAAGTTATGAAAATGCTGGTAACTGGAGGAACTGGTTTTCTAGGACAAAAACTCGCTTTTCGATTAGCCAGTATGGGCTATGAAGTAACAGCAATCGGAAGAAATAAAACAATTGGCAAATTATTAGAGCAAAATGGAATTGAGTTTGTACACTGTCCCCTGGAAGACAGGCATAGTGTTCTACAAGTTTGTAAGAATAAAGACTATATCTTTCATAGCGGTGCCCTTTCTTCTCCTTGGGGCAAATATAAAGATTTTTACAATGCAAATGTATTAGGAACAAAGCATATTATCGAAGGAAGTCTAAAGTCTGATGTAAAGCGCCTCATTCATGTATCAACACCGAGTATTTATTTCTATTATGATGAACGACAAGATGTAGCAGAGAATGCGAAACTTCCTAATACACTTGTAAACCATTATGCGAAAACAAAATACATGGCCGAGCAAGCTGTTGATCAAGCGTTTGAACATGGGTTACCGGTCATCACGATACGCCCACGTGCTTTATTTGGCCCAGGAGATAACGCCATTCTTCCACGCCTTATTAAAGTATGTGAAAAAGGCGCCCTACCGAGAATTGGTACAGAGGATGTACTTGTCGATATTACATATATCGATAATGTCGTAGATGCCTTACTTCTTTGTATGCATTCGCCTAAGCATACATTAGGACAAAAATACAATATAACAAATGGCGAACGTGTAAATTTATATGAAGTAATTGAGAATGTAATGAAGCGCCTTGGAAAGGAGGTACAATATAAAAAAATTTCCTACAAAGCTGCTTTTACAATTGCTGCTATACTAGAGGGCATTTCAAAAACTATTTTATTCGGGAAAGAACCTATTCTCACAAAATATACAGTCAGTGTGCTTTCAAAAAGCCAGACTTTAAGTATTGATAAAGCTAAAAAAGAACTAGGCTATGCTCCAAACATCAGCATAGAAGAAGGAATCACAAACTTTGTAGAATGGTGGAAAATACAATGAAAATCAATTTTTTAAAGCTATATGATACAGGATATTGCACACATCCCGAAAAAATTGCATATTCCAAGGGGAGTTGGAAACAAATACGTTTTCCAGCTACAGTAGGATTACTCCAACATCCAAGCTTAGGATATATTTTGTTTGATACTGGATATGCCGAGCACTTTAAAGAAGCAACCAAAAAATTTCCTTACTCTGTATATGCTAAACTTACCCCTGTTCATTTTACAGAGGAGCAATCTATTAAACAGCAACTGATTCTTGATGGCATACGGCCAGAAGAAATTAAATATATCATTCTTTCTCATTTTCATGGTGATCATACAGCAGGGCTACCAGACTTTCCGAAAGCAAAAATACTAACTTTCGCGAAAGCTTATGAGGATATAAAAAAAAGAAGTAAATTTGGTTCTCTATTAAAAGGTTGCTTAAAAGATACGCTACCAATTGATTTAGAACAACGAATGACATTCATTGACCAAACCACATTACTTACCCTACCCCCTACATATGGAAAGTTTGAAGAGGGCTATGATGTATTTGGTGATGGCTCATTACTCGCTGTTGATTTAACAGGACATGCAATTGGACAATTTGGTGTCTTCGTCCATTTACATAGTAATAAAATTGTTTTTCTTTGTGCAGATGCAGTGTGGCTAAGTAAAACTTATAAGAATCTTGTATTTCCAAGTAAGGTTGCCAATTTTTTAACTGGAGATACGAAATCTTATCGTCGAAACATCGAAAAGTTACATCATTTATCGCGAATATCACCAGAAATTGAAATTCTTCCAACTCACTGTGAGTACACATGGGACAAAATTAAAACAGGAGTACACTATGAATAAATTACAGATTCTAAAGCAATATTTGAAAACAAAATATTACTTACGTTTTTCAAATCGCCAGCAATTGGAACAGTTTCATCAGCAAAAAATAACAAAACAACTTTTGTTTACGATAGAAACGTCTCCGTTCTATCGCCAGTTATATACCCCTTTTTTAAAAGAAATCCACAAGGGGAATTTAACTGTACTTCCCATCATTGACAAAAAAGTAATGATGGCGCACTTTGACACATTAAATACAGTTGATATTTCAAAGGAAGAGGCCTTTCATATAGCATTTGAAGCGGAAAAGACCCGAAATTTCTCTCCAACAATCCGTAATATAACTGTTGGACTATCATCTGGCACTAGCGGAAATCGCGGAATCTTTCTCGTTTCTGAAGAGGAACAAATGATGTGGGCTGGTTCTATTATCAGCAAAGTGCTTCCTTCTAGCATTCTACATAAACATACAATTGCCTTTTTCTTACGAGCGAACAGCAATTTATATGAAACGACAAAGAACAAACGCATTTCATTTCATTTTTTCGATCTACTAGATTCCTTTCAACAACATATCACTCGACTAAATGAAGTAAATCCATCTATTTTAGTTGCTCCCCCTTCAATGTTGCGAAAAATCGCACATTGGAAAGAAGAAGGGCTTATTACGATTTGTCCAAAGAAAATTATTTCTGTTGCAGAAGTACTTGAAGATATTGATAGAGAGTTTATCAGTACAATTTTTCACCAGACAGTACACCAAATTTACCAATGCACAGAAGGATTTCTTGCTACAACATGTAAACATGGTACATTACATATCAATGAAGATCTCGTTCATATTGAAAAAGAATACTTAGATCAGGAAAAAGGGATATTCGTTCCCATTATTACTGATTTCATGAGGAAAACACAGCCTATAATCCGCTATCGTCTCAATGACATATTAATTGAGAAAAAAACAGCGTGCACCTGTGGTTCTCCCTTCTTAGCCTTAGAACGAATTGATGGTCGATGTGATGATATATTTATTGGGATAAATGAATTGGATAAGAGTGAAGTATCTATTTTTCCTGACTTCATTCGAAGAGCAATTATGTTTGCATCCAATGAAATTCAAGAATTTAAAGTGATTCAGCACAGCACAGAGGAAATTGAAATTCAACTTAAAATACCACCTGAACATTTCAAATCATGTAAATCAAATGTGATACGAGAATTAAACACACTATGGAGCACAAAAAATTGTATTGTACCACACTTTTTCTTTTCGCATTATGATATTGAACTATGTGATAAAAAATTAAAAAGAATAGAGAGCCTTATAAAGCATGGTGAGCATGTATGATTAAGTTACATGATGTTCATTCCTTACACAGCATTGAATGGACCACAAAAAAAGATGGAGCATATGTAAGAGACAGCTTCCTGCCCCTCTTACAAAATGACCTTACAGCATTTATTGAAAATGTTAACACTCAGCTATTTCTATTAGAAATTGATGATCTTATCTTGCCAGTTACTGTTAATAACGAGGAATTTGAAAACTCTTATGTATGTTCTCCTTATACCCATTACATATCCTATGCACTAGAAGAGTTATGGGAATTAAAAAAACCGTGGTTAGAGAAGTTACTAACCTATCCGATTCATTTTATCGGAAGCTGGTTAAGGCGAACGAATATTAATAAGGTAATTGTAGTAAATAATTGGATGCTATCTACAAACCTTTATCATTCTGTCAATAAACAACAAATCGAACAGATTACAAATTTGCTTGTTGAGAAATTTCCAGAGCATACAATTCTATTCCGTTCTTTAAATAACGAATTATACCCTACAATTACACAAGCATTATCTACAGTAGGTTACAATAAAATTATGTCTCGTTCCATATACTTATTTGATCCGAAACACTATAAGAAAATGAACCGAAAAGAACGAAAAGACTTATTAAACGATAAAAATTTATTAAAAAAAAGCAATTATGAAATAATTACGAATGAGGGATTAACAAAAGAGGACATTGTACAAATTTCCAAGTTGTACAATCAACTATATATTGAAAAGTATTCCGTCCATAATCCAATGTTTACACCAGCTTATTTATGGAATGCACTTCAGCATCATTTATTTGAAATAAAAGTCATTAAAAAAGGAGATACAATTGATGGTGTCATTGCTTATTTTATTAGAGATGGAGTTATGACAACTCCTATACTTGGCTATGATACAAGCTCCGACCAACAGCAAGGCTTATATCGTATTCTTTCGCTCCTTATTACAATGGATTCTATCGAAAAAAATTTAATTTGTCATTGCAGTGCTGGAGCTGGGGAATTCAAACGAAATCGCGGTGCAAAACAGCAGATTGAATACAGCTATATATATAATGCACATTTGCCACATAAACAACAAAAGGTCTGGAAAATCTTAAGTTGGATATTAAATACATGTATGGAACCGATGGCAAAAAAATATCGTTTTTAAACAAAACAGAGATAAGATTCTATCTTATCTCTGTTTCCATATCTTACATTATTCAGTAGATTGTTTGATAATTTCATTTGCTCCTGCTACTCTTAGCGTATTTGCTATTTCTTTAAATCCTCGATTCTCCGCATGCTGCAAAGGAGTAATTCCTTCTCGATCTGGCATATTTACATCTGCACCACGATCAATAAGTAACTGTACAATTTGTTTATGGTTTTCACTGCCATTCCCAACAGCAATCGCTTTGAGTAATGCCGTCCAACCAAAGTCATTCTTATAATTCACATCGATATCTGTACGATCTACTAGCTCTTTTACAACTTCCACATGCCCTCTTTCAGCCGCTGAAATGAGCGCTGTTCCACCATGACGATTTGTTTGTCTAATATTCGTTCCTGCATCAATTGTTAGTTTCACAATATCAACATAACCCTCTTTGCTCGCATAAAGGAATGGATTTTCTTTATTTTTATCTGGCAATTCAATATTTGCACCTGCATCAATCAATGCTTTCACTGTCTCAACATGATTATGATACGTCGCTGCCATTACAGGTGTTTCTCCTTTATCTCCTGATATATTTATATTAGCCCCATCTTTTATTAATTTCATAGCTGTTTCTGTATCACCAATTGTTGCAGAAAGTAACAATTGCCTATCCATTAAATTCATACCCTTTTTCTCTTTGTTCTCTTCTTCCTCTGTATGCGTCTTCTCTTGTTTTTTTTCATTTTTTACTTGAACCGGTTTAGATTCAGCCTCTTCTTGCTTCTCACAAGCTACTATCATGGTGAAAAGCCCTAACAACATAAATAATAAAAACTTTTGTTTCCTCACAACTACATCTCCTATGAAAGATAATGTTTTTTTAACCATCCCTTCATCACATGTAACAACTCTTCTTCAATAGATTTATCCATAAGCCCCTTATATTCCTTCATTAATCGAATCATTGTATGCTTATGTTCATAATTTCTTAAAATATGGTTCATGTGCGGAATGATATGCCACTCTGCTTCCCCATTAACATATGAAGCAATTAGTTTAGCATGCTCAGGTGGCACTTGTATATCACTGTCTCCCGTAATTGCTAAAACAGGACATGATACTTGTTCTAAATATGTAACTACATTATATTGTAACTGTTCTCGTAGCCATTTTGCATTCACTTTTATACCTTTTATCCATATTACAGATTTTGTTGAATCTTGCACCTTTTTCATAAGCACTTCATTTTTCTTCTTCATTCGCTCTGGAATCTTCAACATTCTAGATAACCATCCAATAGACCCTGATGCAGTTGTTAACTCGTTAGCAACTTTCTCTATTTGTCTTTCAAACAAAGATTTAGATGGTTCTGCTGCACCAGCAAGTAATATTAATCCTGCAACTGATTCTCTTGCGTAGACAGCTGGTGCAAGTAAAGCACCCTCACTATGTCCTGCAATAATAACACGTTTTGGATCTATTTGCGGGTGATCCTTTAAAAACCTAATCCATAAAACAGCATCATCAATAAAGTCTGTTACCCCGGATTTATAATAATCCCCCTTACTTTTATGAGTACCACGCTTATCATAACGAAGCACCGCAAATCCTAGAGAGGTAAAATAATCCGCTAACCCTTTATATAAGTTTAACTGCAAACGACCTGTATTTCCATCACGATCTCCGGTTCCATTACCACCAATTATTAAAATAGCTGGATACGATTCAGAATAATATGTAGGGAGTGTTAATGTTCCTTGAAGTGTATACGCACATTCCATCGTCACAAACAGTTCTTTCCCCATGTTTATTCTCTCCTCACTGTTTTCCAAGAATAATATATAGTTAAAAGCTCTCTTCTTTCCTAATATATCCTATGCCCATATTATCAAAAATGAGAACAAGTATATAATACAGATGTTTATATTATATATGAAGAACTATTACTAATGAAAAAGATGTGTAGCAATTTCTACACATCTTTTTTCATTCACAGCCAGTAATTAATAAATCATCTTCTAACTTAAGTAACAATGTATCCGTATCAATTTCCTGACCAATCTCTATATTTATAGATCGTATATGACCACTAATTCCTACTGCTACTTTCTCCAGTATTCCATCATTTTTTCGAATTGTCATTAGTTGTTCCCATTCATATACGTAAGATGATTCATCAACGAAAATCTCTTCTATTCTTCCTTTATATGAACTATAAATTTCTTCAATCATCGCTTTCATTCAAAATCTACTCCCTACTTCACGCTTCTCTATTTTTCTCATCTATTCTATCACTCATGTAATAAACTCATTATGTTTTTAAAAATTCAAAATTAAATTCATAAATAAAATGACAATTATGCGTTTAATAACATTATTTCTCTAATTATTTACCATATTCCACCCTAATCCAAACTCCTAATTTTATTTATTATTCAAAAAATATCCAGTAAAATAAAAAGATACGGTTATAAGAAAGTAGGGTAAAAAATGGAGTCACAGGAACTTTTATTAAAAGAAATCGCAATGATTGAAAAATGGGAGAGAAACCAGGAAGACCTTTGGTTCTTTGAAAAGTGGGGGAAAATTCCGTTTGCTATTCTTGATAAACTAACTCCAAAATTCATTCATAAAAAAATTAATATTTTACTAGATGAACTCATTCAATATCTCAATTCTGGAAGTAAATATTTAATTCATCCACAAACAACAATAAAGAAATTTGAAAATGCAGCTTCTTTAACAGATGTTCAAAAATTCTCTTTACATGAGATGGATACAATCGTTGATAAAATTATCGAAAATAGAAAATCTGTCGCAACAGCCCAAGGAGCCACAACTGGATTTGGCGGTATTTTCACTCTAGCAATTGATATTCCGGCAGTTTTAAGTATGTCACTAAATATTTTGCAAGAAATTGCAATTTGCTACGGGTATAATCCCGAAGATATTCAAGAGAGGTTATTTATCGTAAAATGCTTACAATTCTCTTCATCTGATATTGTAGGAAAACAAACAATCCTTCATGAATTAAAACATTTTGATGGCCGCGCCAATCATGACGACAGTGTGTCACAAATTAAATCATGGCGAGAAGTGTTTACTGTGTATCGTGACAATTATGGTTGGAAAAAGTTATTTCAGATGATTCCTGTTGCTGGCATGATTTTTGGAGCCTACTTAAACCGAAAAACAATTGAAGAAATTGCAGAAGTAGGGAAAATGCTTTATAAGAAAAGAAGGATACTGGATAGACTAGAAGAAATAAAATACACTTCTAAATAGTGTCTAAAAAGGTGGGCTGGTGCAAAATAAAAGAGAATATACCACATATATTTCTAGCACCAGAATCCCCCAAAATTATCAAGGATTTTTTCTACGTTTTTTCCCATTTAGAGAAAGTAACTCTATTTAAATATAATCAAAATAGAAATCACATCGTTCCCCGTATCAGCAAAATAAAAGGAATTAAGAATACTAACACATTTAATACTATCCCAATCTTTGCTCCATTATTTTTATCTACTGTATAAGAAAATATAGCTAAAATAAATCCAATAGGACAAAGAAATAAAGGTAAAACAAGGGAAATCCCATGAAATACAGTTAAAATAATTTCATTTATAAAGTTAACTATGAGTAAGATCAATAAAACTGGTATTGAAATCGATATAATTGTAGTTACCCCACTTTTTCCCAACAACACATTCTCCTTTTTATGATGAATTGAACATCTTCTTCTGCTAAAAAATATATCATAATTGAAAATATTAATGGTACAAAAAACACTACAGTAACTTAAAGAAAATAAGATATTATTTCCCTTTAAGTGTTTCACCTTTCTCATTTTACAAAAAAGGAAAAGCACCTTACTCTTAACAAGGTGCTTTAGCAATTATACTTTTTATTTTATACACGTACAGCTGTGCCACTTACAGCAACCATTAACATTCCATCACGAACGACCTCATAGTCTACATCAATACCAACAATTGCATTTGCACCTTTTTGCTTCGCAAGAGTTTTCATCTCTTCCATTGCAATATCACGAGCTTCTTTTAATTTACTTTCATATGCACCCGAACGGCCACCGACAACGTCACGAACAGAAGCAAATAGATCACGTACGATATTTGCACCCATAATCGCTTCACCGTTTACAATATCGATATACTCAATAATTTCTTTTCCTTGAATCGTTGAAGTTGTTGTTATAATCATCACTGACACTCTCCTATAATATCTACAAATTTACTGGTATTTCTTATACCTTTATTATCACATTGAAATAATAAATGAACCATCTAATAACCTTACATAAAGATGACAGTTTTGTAAGATTTCACTTATTAGAATTTTACGGACAGTAGTACTTCTACTCTTTGCTCTTAGGCAGTAGTATTACTGCCCGCGTAAATAACAAGATAAACTTAGCCTTTATTGATTGTTACCGCACGTAGCTTTCAAATATGCATAGGTCGCTAAGTCTTCTAAAACCAGACTTCCAGCCTTATAATCTCTTACTTTACTTAATACTTTCTAATTCCCATTTATGGTTATTACCTGGTGAAGTTGTATGCTCAGGTTTTAAAATAAACTCACTACCTGCTACAAGTGGGGCGCTACCATTATCTGCAACACTACTTAGCCAATTATTTTGTCTAAATGTGATATAAGTAGAATCAGATTTTAGATAGAAGCTATTCTGATTAGGAAGCTTGTCTAATTTAATAGAAGATCTATTGTTTTCAGTATCTAACCAGTTATAATCATAACCATTTCCAATATTTAAATACTGATAACCACTATAACTACTGCTAGTAAACTTAAGGAACACTTCTTCATCTTTTTTGAATGGTTGTCCTGGTTTAGGCTGTCCTTTTCTTTCTATCATTACTGGTGTTGCTTGAATGTCTGCCCCATGTATTGCTTTTTGTATAGGACCGAGTCTCAATCTATCCCAATTCGACTGAGGTGAAAAGTGTACATATCGCCCACTAATTGTTTGGTCTAAACCAATGTGCCAATTCTCCTGTACCCCTTCACGTATGTTAACATTCGTCTTCAAATAGTACTGTTTTCCTTCTAGAATAGGTTCTCCGGAATTATCTACTACTAATTTATCGATAGCCTCTAGATAGCTTTTATTTGAAACAAGGGGCACAGAAACTTCAGTTTTATTATCTTGGACATCATTGAGTTCAAACTTAACTGTTGTTTCTCCAAGAGCTCTTTTGTTTACTGCTAAGTCTACAGGTTCATTCTCTTTAGATTCATACACATTTGAATTCTTATTTCGAACTAACTTTACCTTTTGTTGCTCACCTTCTTTATTTCTAACCGTAACAAAGATTTCTTCACTTATATTAAATAAACCTGGTATAACCGATGCATAAATCTTTTTCTTGCTATAATCATAACTGCTATATGATAGAGTTGGTCGTAGTGCGCGGTTATCAAAGAAACCAAGGTTCTTACCTCGTTCTAAAAGAGTCCGATTTGGACCATAACGAACTAGATTTTTGTTTAACTGACCATTCACTACAGCGTTTACTGACCAAACATAACTATCTATCCCGCTATGTTTAAAAAATTCGTCCAGTGAAAGATTATGATCAACGCTAGCAGGTTTTGTTTTATCATTTTTTGGCGTATACACTCTAAATTTTGGTATAGAACCCAAATTTGTTTCTACTAATGTAGTAGAAGCATTTACATTAGACGCAAAATGCGCCCAATCTCCTAAATTTTCAAATTTTCCATCTTTCATTGTATACACATTCATCGTACTAGTAGGCAATACTTCAATAGAAAGAGGTGCCCCTTGTTCTACTGCTTTTAATTCATCCAGTGTTAGGGAAATTTTCACATCGGCTTGACCTTCTACACTGTCCATTAGAATTTCAGTTTTATTGTTCCCTCCTTTTTCTGTAGTTAACAAGTTTGCTTTATAACGGTCTTGTGTTGCCTTTACAGTATTGATAATTTTATTTCCTAATCGAATGTTAAAGTGAGGTGAAACATCTCCAGCAGATGCTGTACCCGTATTTTTATATTCTAGATGAAAGCGCACATTTGCTGCTTTAGCTGAATCAACAGTGGTTGCTGTTGACCAATCAAAACTATTAGAGATACTTTCTGTTTCCGTTTTTGTATTAGAATAACCATACCCCACATTTAACGATCCTTTTCCTGAAGGTACAGGACCCGCTGCTGATCCCTCAGCACCAGCTTCACCAGCTAAACCTATATTAAAAGAATGTTGTACCGATAAACTTTTTTCCCAAGTCTTAGTACGTGATTCACCATTTGAATCTGTAATACTAGCAACTGGAGTAATATCGATGCGTTTTACAGCAATTTGTAGATTTGGTACATTCGCAATCATAGGATTGAAATCTACATCAGAATCACTGCCATAATGCTCCACTTCATAGCTATCTGTAAAAGGGTCTCCATCTGAGTTTGCACTCCTAGGATTTGTTATAAATCTCTTTTCACCAAAGTCTTGCTGTTGATCCCATAGTTGGGCTTCATTTTTTCCTGTTTTTTTATTAAATACAATTTTAAATCCTTTTTCTTCTACATCATTAGGAATGCCATCATTATCCCAGTCATTATTTTCCTGAGGCTCTTCCATAATTATGATTCCTTTTTTTTCAGAACCATCATAGATAATATTTTGTCCTTCCTTCATATTTTTATCTTCTTTAAAAGTTTCCACTTTTCCGCCTTGTTCAGGTGTTGTTTCAGCTAAAGTAGGGGATGCTAAAGTCAGCGCCATCGTTACACCACTTAATACCCCAAGTGTTGGTTTTAATTTCTTCATCGTCATTTTTCTCCTTGTTTTCTAGATGAGTTCGAACATCTACTAGTAAGATTAACTTCATCATAGCCAACAAAGCTTTCATTTCTCTCTCATAAATGTTACAAAAGTCTTTCAACCGCCTTATTTCTTTTCTGATATAACAGGGAGAGTAAACCAAAATTCACATCCCTGTCTTCCATCTGGACGATCCTGAACACCAATTTCCCCATTGTGCATTTCAACTAGCGATTTTGCAATGGCGAGCCCAAGTCCAGATCCTCCAGATTGTGAACTTCTTGATGGGTCTGTTCTGAAAAAACGATCGAATATACGTAATTGGTCATCGGAAGAAATCCCTTCTCCTTCATCACGCAGAGTGAATTTGACTTGTTGTTTCTGTTTATTTTCCTCTACAATTAACTCAATTGTTCCAAACGTAGGAGAATGCCGAATCGCATTTTGTAACAAATTCCCTATAACTCGTGCTATTTTACATGGCATAATCCAAAGTCGTGGCAATGTATCCGCAACTTGCAATTGCAACTGAATATCTTTTTCCTCTAGTAAAATTGAATGTGAATCTAGTACTTTTAATAGAATGCTATCTACATGTGTTAAATTTGGCTGAAATGCTTCTTGTCCAAGTTCTAACTTAGAAAGATCGAACAAATTATTAATTAATCCACTTAATCTTTGTATTTCGTTTAGAATTGTCGTTAAGTACTGCATTTTCATGTTAGGTTCCTCAATTAAACCATCCTGTAACGCTTCTATCATCAATTGTATACTAGCTATAGGAGTTCGTAAGTCATGGGAAATATTCGCAATTAACTCTGTACGTGCTTTCTCCCCTTTTTCTAACTTAGTAAAGCTTTCTTCTAATTTTTTAGCCATTTGTTGAAAAGCTGTCGCTAATTCCTTAAATTCTTCTGGTTCTTTTCCTATTATGTACATCGTTCCAAATTGCCTATCACTAAACTGTTGGGTTAATGCAATCAAATTTTGAATAGATCTCATAATAGGACGTGTCATT
Organism: Bacillus sp. UNC437CL72CviS29; assembly: GCF_000482345.1. Taxonomy (NCBI): domain Bacteria; kingdom Bacillati; phylum Bacillota; class Bacilli; order Caryophanales; family Bacillaceae; genus Bacillus; species Bacillus sp. UNC437CL72CviS29. The sequence goes on from NZ_KI535303.1 coordinate 593,994, forward strand.
AACCAGTAAATAATCGTTGAAACAATCATTGCTACAATCACAATTCCTATTAATAATTTTGTTTGTTCCGGTCTAAGTAACATTCGCCTTTCACTGTACCAAATAAAAATTAACATGATACTTGTACTTAATAGATTCATCAATAACAATTGATTACGTAATTTCATGCTTGACTTCCTTCCTCTGGCTCAAAGCGATAACCAATGCCCCAAACTGTATGAATCCAACGGCTCTTTGTTGTATGCTTCTCTAATTTTTCACGTAAGCGACTCATTAACACAGTAACTGCATTTGTACATCCTTCATACTCAAAACCCCAAATTTGTTCAAGAAGTTGAGAACGGGAAAATACTTGTTTTGGATGTTTTGCCATTAGATAAAGTACCTCAAATTCTTTCACAGTTAGCTCGATTTCATGTTCACAAACAAATACACGCCTTTTTGTTGGACAAATCTTCAAATCTAAAAACTCTATCATTTCCGATACCGGTTCTTGTGTTTGTGGTGTTACATAATTTCCTCTTCTTAATATAATTTGTACCCTTAATACTAATTCACGAGGTGAAAACGGCTTTGTCACATAATCATCCGCACCCATTGTTAATCCTAAAATTCGATCTCTTTCCTCTCCCCTAGCTGTTAACATAATAATAGGGATATTAGAGTATTGACGAATTTCCTCACATAATTCCCAACCATCTTTTTTCGGCATCATCAAATCTAAAATAATTAAATCTGGTTGATATTGCTGAAATACATCCCAACCTTCCGTTCCATTTACAGCGGTGTATACTTCGTATCCTTCTCTTTCCAAGTACCGTTTACATATGTCTCGGATATTATCTTCATCTTCTATGATTACAATTCTCTTTTTCATACATTAAATCTCCTTAGTTCCTTATAAAAACTGCGATAACAACACACTAAATAAAATTATACTTTTACAAAATAGTGCTGATATAATTAGCCTTCCTAAGTTATTTCTTGCTTCTTATCAACTTTAAAGAATGTTAAAAATAAAAATGGGTACAAAATATTTTTTATATGACCATAAAAATGTTTGAATTACTCTATACACAACAGTTCATCCTATTTGTAATCTCACTTGAAATAAGCTTGTTTAGTAAAAGGTAGTAATCTTTCCATACTTGTATATCTCTGCTTTCAATTTCCTCATCTTTCTAATCCTCCTAATGTTCTTGTAGCAAGTTATGTAACGAATTATAATTAAATATATTTTAATGTAGTTTAACACATAATCATTTCTCCATTAATCTGTATTTACTTTATTCAAATTAAATTTAACTAATTGAAGGAATTCATTCATCAATTGTTTTCACTGATATCATCGAATATAATTCCGCTAGAAATATATGTAGTATATTCTCTTTGCATTAGATCCTAAAAAGGCCCCTAATGCTAGGGGCCTTCCGCTTTTATTTTTCAGTTTTCTCGTTTTCTTCCACTACTTGCACAACAGGCTTCTCACTTACCGCTTGCTGCACAGTACCTTTTCCAGCAAAGCTTTCTAATAGTTCTTTTAAGTCAATACCAGAAGAAGCTTTTAATGTTTCTTGCATCGTTGCCATTAGATCCGTTGCGTATCCTGCCACTTTTCCAGCGCCGCTGTTTTTTCCACCGCCGCCTGTATCAACAACAGTAATTTTATCAATATTGCTAAGTGGGCTTGCAACTTCTTTCGCATAGCTTGGAAGCATTTTAAGAACCATATCCATAATTGCTGCTTGCCCATATAATTCAAATGCTTCCGCAATTTTTTGTTTTGCTTCTGCTTCTGCTAAACCTTTTAACCTAATAACATCCGCTTCCGCTGTACCTTGCGCTTTTTGAACTTCTGCCTTTGCTTGCCCTTGTGCCTTTTCAATTTCGGCTTTTGCTAAACCTTCTACACGTACTTCTTCCGCACGTGCCTTTGCTTCTGCCTCAATCTTATATTGATCTGCATCTGCTTTTTTCATTTGTTTTACTTTTTCGGCTTCCGCTGATTGTTCAACTGCATAACGATCTGCATCTGCTTTTTTCTTTACTTCCGCATCATATTGTTTTTCACGACGCGCAATTTCTTTTTCTTCTAATTCAATTTGTTTTTCACGCTCAATAATTTTAACTCGCATTTGTTCTTCTGTAACGCCTTGTTGTGCTTTCGCCTGCTGTAATTCATACGAAAGGTCCGCATCAGCACGAGCTTGCTCTTGCTCTCTCTTATACGATTGTACTTTTAATTCTTTATGCTTTTCAGCCTCAGCAATTTGTGCATCACGTTGATATTCAGCTTCTTTGGCTTCTTTTTCTGCACGAGCTTTTTCAATACGTGCTTCTTTTTCACGCTCCGCATTCGCAATTGTTGCATCACGTTTCACTGTTGCGATTTGCGGTTGACCTAAAGCATCTAAATAACCATTTTTATCCATAATTTCTTTGATCGTAAAGGAGACAATACGAAGTCCCATTTTCTTTAAATCTGTCGAAGCAACTTCATGTACTTTTTGTGCAAATTGCTCTCTATTGCTATAAGCATCCTCCACTGTCATTGAAGATAAAATAGCACGTAAATGACCTTCTAACACTTCTTTCGCTTCAATCTTTAACTCTTCTGTTTCTTTTCCTAAATACTGCTCAGCCGCTGTCGATACTTCTTCAATTGTTGAGCCTACTTTAATAATAGAAACACCATTTACTGTAACTGGTACCCCTTGTTTTGTATACGTATCACGTGTTCCAACCTCTAATTTGTAGTTTAATAAACTAAGAGGTTCTGCTCGTTGCATAATCGGTACGACAAAAGTACCTCCACCACGAATAATTTTAATTTTCTTTCCATCATCTGTTGTAACAACGTTCTTTCCGCCTCCAAGCCAGTTCCCGGTGACAATCAATGCTTCATCTGGACCAACTGTACGGTATTTTGTAATAAACACCAAAATAAGTAAAAGTAAAATTGCGAGTAGTACACCACCGATAATTAATGGAATCATTCATATTCCCCCTTATAGCTTTGGTTTTTTTAAAGAATAAGCGATGTTTTTTACAAGCAAAACACCATCTTGAACTTCCTCAACCATGACCTCTGTTCCTTGTAAAATATCTTTCTTTCCAATTGACTTAGCTGGTATCGCATTGCTTCCAAATTGCGAAGAGACTAATACTTCTCCAAATCCTTCCTTTGGTATTGTAATAATCACTTCTCCCTTGCAACCAACAAATTCATCCATACGTTGCACTGTATTTTGTTCAGCTTCTGCAATTGGTTTTAAAATCAATATCTTCATTAGAAAAACACCAATAAAGGATATACCAAAAGAGAGACTAAAAATAACAATACTATTCAAAGAAAATAAGTACTCACCTATATAACTAAACCCACAAAGCATTGCAAGGAAACTGAGTAGCAACGTTACAATGGATATAGATCCCCCTCCGAAGCTAAATATGGATTCAAATATATCTCCAAAAAAGATATAAATAACAGTAAGTATAGTAGTAATAATAAATCCATATAAATAAATTATTTCAAGTGGATAACCAAACAATGTCATGCCTTATCCTCCTTTCACCATTGCTTCTCTCTTTCTTATATGTATGCCTCACCTCTTTCAAAAATTATATTTCGTAATTTTCAGTTATTTCCTCTTAAAAGAAAAACCTGTACGACAGGCTGCTTAAAAAAGAACAGGAGGAGCCTATGGTGACAGGCTCCTCCTAGAAAATAACCGTTATATTATATATCTATATAATATACTATTTTACATAAAAAGTAAAGTTATATATATATTTCTATTTAACCCAAATCTTATTTACAATAAAAACCCCTTAAAAAAGGGGCTACGCCATTTTCTCACCTGATTCTTCTCTAAAAAAGCTCTTCATTGCATGGAATACATCAGCTTTCTGTTTTAAAATGTAGTACCTGAAATTCTCATCTTTAATATTTTTATAAGCTGACATAAGTGTACTGTGACGATTATACTGATTTACTTCCCCATACCCAAACATATTACATACCTTCATCAATTCTTGCACAAGCTTCACACAACGAGCATTATCTGATGTTAAGTTATCTCCATCTGAAAAATGAAATGGATAAATATTATAGCGATCCGGTGAATACTTTCCATCTATAAGCTCAAGTGCTTTTTTATAAACAGAGGAACAGATTGTTCCACCACTTTCTCCTTTTGAAAAAAACTCTTCTTCTGTCACGACCTTCGCTTCTGTATGGTGAGCAATAAATTCTATATCTACTGTTTCATACTTTGTACGTAAAAATCTTGTCATCCAAAAGAAAAAGCTACGTGCCATATACTTCTCCCAAATCCCCATAGATCCACTTGTATCCATCATTGCTAATACAACCGCTTTTGAATCTGGCTTCAACACTTCATTCCACGTCCGAAACTTCAAATCTTCTTGACGAATCGGATGAAAAGCAGGCTTGCCATTCATGGCATTTCGTTTATAAGCTGATATCATCGTCCGTTTTTTATCAATATTTCCCCATAATCCTGTTTTTCTAATGTCATTAAATTCAATATGTTCAATACGATTTTCATCCATTTCTTTCCGCTTTAAGTTAGGTAGCTCCAGCTCTTTAAAAAATGCTTGCTCTAATTCTAAAATAGATACTTCTGCCTCATAATAATCTTCCCCAGCTGCATCTCCTGCACCTTGCCCTTTTCCTGGTCCCTTTTGCTTTTGGCCACTTGATCCATCTTTTGCAACCACATCGCCAACTTTACTATCACCAGTTCCTTGCCCAACATGTTTATTCTTATCATAGTTATATCTAATTTTATATTCATCTAAAGACCGAATTGGTATTTTAACAACGTCCCTACCATTAGACATAACGATACTTTCTTCTGTCACAAGGTCTGGTAAGTTATTCTTAATTGCCTCTTGCACCTTTTCTTGATGGCGTTGTTGATCGTCATGTCCTTTGCGATGGAGGGACCAGTTTTCCTGTGAAATTGTATAATTTGGTTGATTTTCTTCGCCCATCCTTTTCCCTCCTTACTGTAATTTCCCTTATTTTCTCTAATAAACAGTAATATACGGATTTGAGGTTATGATGTAGCAACAAAAGTAGTTACAAAAGATCTGTTCATTAGAATTTACTTTTTCCAGAATCATAAGGCACCATAGTTTGTTTACATATTCCCCCGAACTTCCTTAACAAGACTTTAACATCCATTTTAAATTGAAATTTCTTTAGCTGATAAGAAAGAAACACAATTCATTGTTGCACACTTCTTCACTCTGCAACATATTGTATTGTGTTGGCTTTTTCTGTATGAATGGTTGGTTACTCTATCATATGCATATTGCAAAAATAATTGACAATAAATTCATAAAATTGCGCCTTAATTTATTATGTTTGGACAAGCCTATAGGAAACATTCACGATATAAATACAGATTGAAATACCGACCCAAAACCTAATTTGTAGTAGGAAGAGAGCATCCTGCCGAGCGTAGTAGCGGTCGGTTCCTTATTTGCCCCATTCCATATAAAAACAAAGGAACGAAATGAGTGTTGACTTTCTTTTGTTTACATAGCCGCAATTTAGATATTGGAAAATCAAAATGGATTTATATAGTGGGGGTTTATCACTTCAATCAGATAGATACAAAAACGCTGCCTCTGGTTTCATAAGAGACAGCGTTTTATTATCAAACTATCGATTCAACAAGCTACCTACATAGCGAAGCAATTCATTCGCTGATGAAGAATTATAGCCATGTTCATCGATTAGGCGTGCTACAACATCATTAATTTTCTTCAGCTGATTTTCGTCTGGTGTTTTAGTCGATGTTGTAATTTTCACAACATCTTTCAGATCAGCAAATAATTTTTTCTGGATTGCTTCGCGAAGACGCTCATGTGAGTTGTAATCAAAACGTTTCCCTTTACGTGCATACGCAGAAATGCGGATTAAAATTTCTTCTCGGAATGCTTTCTTCGCATTTTCTGAAATGCCAATTTGTTCTTCAATAGAACGCATAAGCTTTTCATCTGGACTCATTTCTTCGCCTGTTAATGGATCCCGTAATTTTGATTTATTGCAATATGCTTCAACGTTATCTAAGTAATTATCCATAAGCGTCTTAGCTGATTCTTCATACGAATACACGAATGCCTTTTGGACTTCTTTCTTAGCAATCTCATCGTACTCTTTCCGTGCTAATGAAATAAAATTCATATAGCGTTCACGGTCTTCGTTGCTAATAGATGGATGCTGATCTAACCCGTCTTTTAAAGAGCGCAATACATCCAGTGCATTAATCGATGGTACTTCTTTTCTAATAATAGTAGAGGAAATACGGTTAATAACATAACGTGGATCAATACCACTCATACCTTCATCCTGATATTCACGTTGTAACTCTTCTACATCAATTGCATTATAACCTTCGACCATTTCTCCATCATATAAACGCATCTTTTTAATTAAATCAATATCTGGGCGCTTCGGATCCTTCAAACGTGTTAAAATCGTAAACATTGCTGCGACGCGAAGTGTATGCGGTGCAATGTGCACATTTGAAACATCACTTTCATAAATCATCTTTTCATAAATATGTTCTTCTTCACTAGCTCGTAAATTATACGGAACCGGCATCACAATAATTCTTGAATGTAAGGCCTCATTTTTCTTATTGGCAATAAAAGAGCGATACTCTGTTTCATTCGTATGGGCTACAATTAATTCATCCGCTGAAATAAGTGCAAATCTCCCCGCTTTGAAATTCCCCTCTTGTGTAAGTGATAATAAATGCCATAAAAATTTCTCATCACATTTTAACATCTCTTGAAATTCCATCATGCCACGGTTTGCTTTATTCAGCTCTCCGTCAAAGCGATATGCACGCGGATCTGACTCTGAACCATATTCTGCAATTGTTGAAAAGTCAATACTTCCTGTTAAATCCGCAATATCCTGTGATTTTGGGTCTGAAGGACTGAATGTACCAATTCCTGTCCGGCGATCTTCAGAGAAGAAAATCCTTTCTACAACTACATCTTCAATTCTTCCACCATATTCTTTTTCTAAACGCATTACATTTAATGGTGACAAGTTCCCTTCAATTCTTACACCATACTCATCGTAAAAATCGTCACGTAAATGATGTGGTATTAGGTGAAGAGGATCTTCATGCATCGGGCAACCTTTTATCGCAAAAACGGCTCCGCGATCTGTACGCGAGTATGTCTCTAATCCTCGTTTTAACATAGTAACTAACGTTGATTTACCACCACTAACTGGCCCCATTAATAATAAAATCCGTTTTCTAACATCTAAACGTTTCGCAGACGGATGAAAATATTCTTCTACAAGACGCTCTAATGCATCTTCTAATCCAAATAGCTGATTGCTAAAAAAGTTATATTTTCTTCTACCTTCTACTTCCTCAATACCAGCATCTTTAATCATATTGTAAATGCGAGAGTGTGCAGTTTGAGCCACCCATGGTCTTTCTTTAACAAGCTCCAAATACTCCGCAAACGTACCTTCCCATTGTAAACGTTCTTCTGCTTCTCGATGTTGTTCAATTTTCTTTAGAATATCCATTATAGCTCCTCCCCCATCTCCTTGTTCAATCGGATTATTATAAAAGGTATGCGAGGATGTCCTTAAACATTCTTTAAATCAAAATGAAATCTTCTACAAACATTATAAATTTCATTCCAAAGTTAAAAGAAAATTCGGTATAATGAATTTATCAGGGAACTTCTCCCTCATTTTCACAAATATCTCTTCTTTACTTCCACAGAATCTACATAAACTCCTGACCAAATTAGCTAAAATACGAAGAAGGAGGATTCATATGAAATTATTATTAATTTTAGGTGTATCACTTACATTTCTTACTGCAATTTTCACTTCAGGTTATAATGATAAACCTGGTACAAACAAAAAGTGATGAGCCTAGGCTCATCACTTTTTGTTCTCTATCACATACAACTTTTAATATACAATTTCCAAATCTAAACCTGGAAAATTTTGTTGACGAAATGCTTCATAAATTAAAATTGCTGCTGTATTGGATAAATTTAAAGAACGCACTTTGTCAGTCATTGGAATGCGTAAACAATGATCAAAGTTTTCTTCGATTACGTTTGCTGGTAATCCGTTTGTTTCTCTTCCAAATACAAAATAATAATCCTTCTCAGGCTTACTATAATCAAACGCTGTATGTGCTTTTTCGCCATACTTTGTTAAATAAAAGAATTCACCGTCACTATTTTTTTCATAAAATTCTTCAATCGAATCATAATACGTAATTTTTACGTGCTGCCAATAATCTAGGCCCGCACGTTTTAACATTTTATCATCCGTTGAAAATCCTAATGGCCTAATTAAATGTAATTCTGTCCCAGTAGCTGCACAAGTACGTGCAATATTCCCTGTATTTGCTGGAATCTCTGGTTGATATAAAACAACATGTACTCCCACGTGATATTCACCTCAATCTTTTGTCTACTACGTATTATACCACTTGACTGAAAAATCTCTACCCATTAATAATATGAAAAAATTTATATTTCATTTGTGGCGTATATTTACTGGAATCTTCATAATTCCAATACCGCCTGCGACTATTAGCAGAGTGGGCATTTACAAGCGGCATGCCGTCTGCATCTTTGGCTACAACTATTGTTGTGTGATTCCATCTGCCATCATCTTCAAAATCATAGACAATTATATCACCAAGTAAAAGTTCTTCTGGTTTTTCTACCGCTTTAGCCCGAAGTCCTGTTGTAGCCCCCGATAAATACCAATAAAATGAATGAGCAACAGCCCAGCTCCAGCTCCATTGATTCTCCCTTTGCCACCATCCTTTACGAATGTTAGGATACCCAGTCATTGGTGTTTCACCAGCATGTAAACACTGTGAAATAAAATTCGTACAATTATCAGGAAAGTTACGATACAATGGATTCCGATCATCCCACCAACGCTCTGCATATTTGACAGCTTCTAATCGATTATATTGATTAGAAGCATAATTTCCTTTCGTTATCTCACGCTCTAATGTTTCGCCTTGAACTTTCACTTCTTTTGCCTCTATATCTTTATCTTCTACAATACGCCCATCTTTCAGATAAATACGCCGTTCTAATTGTTCTTCTTCCATATAAAATAATTCATGGTGATGAACTAAATATTTCAAATGAACTTGATAATCTACTTCTTGATATTGCTCACTATTCAATTGTCTTATAAAAGATACATCTGCTGTTGCTTTTACAATTTCAGCATCACGGTTTTGAAACAAATTTCTTTTTCGCTGTAGTACCTGTAGTAAATCAGCCGGAATCTTATCAACACTTGCACGTTTATTTGTAATATACGCTAAAAATTGTTGCATCTGTTGTTCAATCTGTTTCTTTACCAACATAGGCCTCTCCCTCCCATATTACACAATATGAAAAAAAGAGGTATTATCTACTGTTTTTTCTCAGCTAACATTTCAAGACCACGATTCATCTCATGAAGAACTTCTTCATCCTTCTCACGTCCCATCGCATTTTCAATTGCTTCTTTTGTATCTTCACCACCAATTTTCCCTAAAGCCCATGCTGCTGTCCCTCGAATTACAGGTCTTGGATCATCTTTCATAACACCAATTAAATCAGGAATTGCTGTGGTTTCTTTAAAATGAGCAAGAGCTAAAATCGCATTTCGTTGCAATGGTTTTTTTCCGCGCCATGATCCAGACATAATGCCATATTTTTCTTTGAAATCTCGATTACTTATCGTTAATAATGGCATTAACAGTGGTTTAACAAGCTCTGGATCCGGCTCCATCTCTGGATGGTTATGAAAATCCATCCCTTTGTTCTTTGGGCAAACCGTTTGGCATGTATCACAACCGTAAATACGATTTCCAATTTTATCCCGATATTCTTCTGGAAGAAACCCTTTTGTTTGCGTTAAAAAGGCAATACATTTTTTAGAATCTAATTGTCCACCTTGTACAAGTGCACCAGTTGGACAAATATCAATACACTTTGTACAGCTTCCGCACTGATCTTCTATTGGTTTATCCGGTGGAAACGGTACATTCGTAATCATTTCACCTAAATACACATAGGAGCCAAATTCTGGCGTAATAATGGAACAGTTTTTACCACTCCACCCAATACCAGCACGCTCTGAAACCGCACGATCGCTCAATTCTCCTGTATCAACCATTGATTTCACTTCTATATCTGGGAGCCTCTCGATTAAATACGCCTCTAATTTTTGCAGGCGATCTCGTAAAACAAGATGATAATCTTGTCCCCAAGAAGCACGGCAAAAAATACCACGTCGTTCTCCTCGTTTACTTAACGGTGCATTTTTCAACTTTGATGGATATGCTAATGCAATTGCAATAATTGATTTTGCTCCTGATAATAATAACTGTGGATTTGTTCTTTTTTCAATATCAGGCTCTTCAAAACCAGACTGATAATTTAATTGTTGCTGCTGAATTAAACGCTGTTTTAATTCTTCAAATGGTGAGGCACTCGTAAAGCCTATTTTATCTATTCCAATTGTTTTACTATACGCTATTACATCTTGTTTTAATTGCTCAAAATCCATGCTTGGCCTCCTTCTACGATGAATACATATCCTCATCAAACAAGTAATCACCTACTGATGGTTAGCAATTCACTTCGTCATCATAGTTCTTAATTCTATTTTCGTATAAAATCTTCATTTCCAAACATTAAAAAACGCAATGCCCCGTTTATCTTAGAAACGAAACACTGCGTTGATCACAATTTATTATGAGATATAAAATGAAATTTGGAGCGGGTGAAGAGAATCGAACTCTCGACCAGAGCTTGGAAGGCTCTTGTTTTACCACTAAACTACACCCGCAAATATGAAAAAATATAATTTATCTGAATAACTTATGTAAAGTAGTATAGCACGTCCCAAAAGCCTAAGCAAGAATTTTATCGAAAAAAGTCGAAAAAGTGATGAGTATACTCATCACTTTTTCAATTCCTTATCAATTGCCTTTTTTATACTGTCATAATCTGGATTCGCAAGATTTCCGTTTACATATACTGAAGGCGCACCTTGTACTTTCAGTTTTTGTGCACGGTCTGAATCTTTGCGTACTTTCTCTTGAATTTCTTTGCTATGTAAATCTTTTTTAAACTGATCTACATTAACTTTCGGAAGTTTTTCCTTCACTATATTAAGAAGTAGTTCTTCTGTAATCCATTTTTCAGTATCTTTCTTCTGACTTTGATAAATTTCATCATAGAATGTCCAGAAGGATTCTGGGTCCTGTTTATAAATTGCCTCACCAGCAGCAGCACCTAAATCAGAATCTTTTCCGATAAATGGGAAGTTAATGAAATAAAACTGTACTTTATCTTTGTTAATATACTCTTCTTTTAAACGAGGTAATACAGTCGCATCCCAAGTCCGACAAGCTGGGCATTTAAAGTCTCCAAATTCTACAACCTTAACGGGAGCATCTTTCTTCCCTAAAGATTGCTGGGTAGAATAAGCAAACATCTCATCCCCTTTATCTTTTTTATCATTTATGATACTGTACGCAATTGTCCCGATTACAATCAATACTGCGATAGAAAAAACTATACCAAGAGCCATGATTTTATTTGATGATTTCATATACATTCCTCTTTAAATTTATATTCTGTATACATTGTTGTACACATTACACATAATATCAATACTTATACAGGTCATGCAATGAACACGCTCACATAATTTCCAAAAACATAACAAATGTGTCAATATTGTGTCTCCTCTTTGGCTATTCTATTCAAAAAAGCGAAGTTCTCTCTATGGAACTTCGCTTTTAGCTTACTGCCTTATTACGGGCTACTTTTTGCAACGAATGCTTCGTTGCAATATCATGACGAATTACTAATTTTTCACCAATTGCTTGCATATATTCAGCATGGCTAATGTATCCTTCTCGTTCCATTAATTTCAAAACGACATTTCGTCTTTCTACTGCTTTATCATAATTCTGAGCAGGAGAATAATAAGCAGGAGCTTTCACAACAGCGGCCATCGTTGCACTCTCACTCAATGTTAATTGATTTATTCTTTTACCAAAGTATAGCTGGGATGCTTTTTCAATCCCCCACGCACCTTCTCCATAATAAATATTGCTTACATATAATTTTAAAATTTCCTCTTTAGTAAATGTACGCTCAATTTTTTTTGTATAAAAAATCTCTTTCCATTTACGAGAAAATGTACGTTCATTGGATAAAAAGGCATTTTTGGAAAGCTGTTGTGTAATTGTACTTCCGCCCTGTACAATACCACCAGCTTTTATATTTTCAATAGAAGCTCGAACAATTGCTATATAGTCTAGACCATTATGGTGATAAAACCTTTTATCTTCTGTCGCAATAAATGCCTGAGCCAGAGATTCTGGCATCTCTAATTTAGCGGGTACATGTAGCTTACTAATATCACTTCGTTCAATCATTACATTTCCAATTAATAATAATGTACAACTAAGTAGTAATAATAAAATAATAGCTTTATAAAGAAATTTTGAAATTGGATTGAATAAAACCTTTTGATGATAGTTAACCCTAGATAGTACTCGTTCTTTCATCGTTCACACCTCTTTTCTTTGCAGCTTATAATAACCCTTATATTAAGAATACTGTTTCTTAATGCAATCACCAATTGATTTCTCTTACACTTACCTTACAATGTTGTAAGCTATAAAATACATATTCTATCAGAAAAAGTAGCAAGCTTCTATATACATCCCAATTAAAAAACGACATAATACCTTCTTTTTAGTTTGGAGAGAGAATCCGGCCATATATAGAAGCAGCCAGTACTTTTTAGCTCTATGGCACTTGAAAACAAAGGGGGAAAAGAGCGGATGTTCCTTTTTATTTTCATGGCCGCGGCTTATATGTCATAAAATCAAAATGGATATAATATATTCAGATGAATTGCTTTAAAATCACATATCCATCCTTCTTCTATTATATCACCTGACAAGTTTTTAGTTTTAGTCCGTCCCTTGCTAACCTTTTTTCTACAGTATTTCTAAAAAAATGAATATAATACTCCACTTTGAACAATATAAATATAACACCAAACAAACGTTCTTACAATCAATATGACCATGCATACTTTTTACTCTACTATCTTATCTAGTCTTACCGATTAAACAACATACTAGACGTTTTTAATTCCACAATATATTTTAAAAAGGACAAATGATTTGATAACCCCTCAAATCATTTGTCCTTCTTAAATTAATAATAACTGAAATAACCTATAATCTTCCTATCAAATCATAAAGATCTATTCTCCATGTCTCATATGGAATAAAAAAAGAGACTCTCTGCTCTAAATAACAAAAGGTCTCTTTTTCATATATTATTCCCCTAAATCTACATTGTGGTAGACTTGTTGAACATCTTCTAAATCTTCCAATGCATCAATCATTTTTTCAAATTGTACTTGTGCATCTTCTGAAAGTGTTACATCACTTTGTGCAAGCATTGTTAGTTCAGCAACTGTGAATTCTGTAATACCAGCATCCTTAAGCGCTGCTTGTACCGCATGGAACTGATCAGGCTCAGCATAAACGATAACTGCCTCTTCTTCTTCTAAAATATCACGTGCATCTACGTCTGCTTCCATTAAAATTTCAAGCACTTCATCTGCAGTTTTTCCTTCAAGTCCAATAACAGCTGTCGCATCAAACATATATGCTACAGATCCATTTACACCCATATTACCACTGTTTTTACTAAACGCAGCACGTACATCTGCTGCAGTACGATTCACGTTATTTGTAAGTGTATCTACAATTACCATAGATCCGTTTGGTCCAAATCCTTCATAACGAAGTTCGTCATAATTTTCTTCTGAACCACCTTTTGCTTTTTCAATTGCACGGTCAATAATTGTTTTTGGCACACTGTACGTTTTTGCACGCTCAAGTACAACTTTTAAAGCTTGGTTTGATTCTGGATCTGGCTCACCTTGTTTTGCTGCTACATAAATCTCACGTCCAAATTTAGCGTATACGCGACTTGTATTTGCATCTTTTGATGCTTTTTTGTCTTTAATATTATTCCATTTACGACCCATTCTGTTCCACTCTCTTTCACGTTTAAATCTACATAAAAAATATTAATATGAAATATAATGTTTATTCAACACTTTTTCAAAATAAATACAAAAAGTTCATTATCGACTCACATTATTGACATAATATACATCGATATAATTTAGTTCATTCCCAAATTATATTATACCTTAATTCTATAATTCATTACGAGTTTAACACTCAAATAACATGATTTTACAGTGTAATGTTGTTTAGCACAAAAGTCATTTTTCAATTATACTGTTCACGAATAACAGGATAAAGTGAAACTTTAATCAGTGGGGGGGCTTAATCCCCCGCTGATTATTAGCCCTCACCAATCGGGCTTTTACGGGCAATTTATCTCCTACCTAACTTCTTAAAGAAAAGTAGAAGTCGCTCGTGCAGAATGTGAGGAGGATGGAGCTTCTGACGTAGAGGTGTTTTCTGCCTCGCAGGAAGAAGCGAAAACATCAAACATTCTAGCCACTGGAACTGGACAATGCTTTCGCTGAGTTTTGAGGTGGGAGTATTACTGCCCGCAAATAGCGGGATAAAAATTCCACCTATATATTACGCTCCCTTATAATTGCTCACGTACACGATTCGATGCACACGCTCTCCTATTATTTTGCTATGCTAAAAAATCAAAAAAAGACTTTAACATTTCTGTTAAAGTCTTTTTTCACGTTATTTGATACCGATGGTCGGGGTCGAACCGACACTCCCGAAGGAACACGATTTTGAGTCGTGCGCGTCTGCCAATTCCGCCACATCGGCATAATAAGAAAGGCGGCAACCGGATTCGAACCGGTGGTAAAGGTTTTGCAGACCTCTGCCTTACCACTTGGCTATGCCGCCATATTAAATTTGGAGCGGAAGACGGGATTCGAACCCGCGACCCCAACCTTGGCAAGGTTGTATTCTACCACTGAACTACTTCCGCAAAAATGGCTGGGCTAGCTGGATTCGAACCAGCGCATGACGGAGTCAAAGTCCGTTGCCTTACCGCTTGGCTATAGCCCATCGAATTACTAATACACTATATGTTTACAATTCTTATTTTATTACAATTAATATTTAAGTAAGACATTAAATATCTTATCATAGTTAAATTAATTTGTAAATTTTTAAAAAAATGGGGCGACTGATGGGAATCGAACCCACGAATGCCGGAGCCACAATCCGGTGCGTTAACCACTTCGCCACAACCGCCATGTTGTATTTATTTGGCAGGGGTAGTAGGAATTGAACCCACACCGGAGGTTTTGGAGACCTCTGTTCTACCTTTAAACTATACCCCTATATAAAATGTAAATGGTGGAGGGGGGCAGATTCGAACTGCCGAACCCGAAGGAGCGGATTTACAGTCCGCCGCGTTTAGCCACTTCGCTACCCCTCCGAAACTTACATGGTGCCGGCTAGAGGACTTGAACCCCCAACCTACTGATTACAAGTCAGTTGCTCTACCAATTGAGCTAAGCCGGCGTATTTATTTAAAAATGGTGGCTCGGGACGGAATCGAACCGCCGACACGAGGATTTTCAGTCCTCTGCTCTACCGACTGAGCTACCGAGCCAGAAATAAATGGCGGTCCCGACCGGGGTCGAACCGGCGATCTCCTGCGTGACAGGCAGGCATGTTAACCACTACACCACGGGACCATTTGGTTGCGGGGACAGGATTTGAACCTGCGACCTTCGGGTTATGAGCCCGACGAGCTACCAGACTGCTCCACCCCGCGA